>NZ_JBSVVZ010000031.1:0-75155 GCF_054071875.1 Pseudomonas sp. SDO524_S393
GTATCAGTCGACCTATTCAGTGACTGACACTCCGTATTCGCGAGCAAGCCCGCTCCCACAGTTTTTACCGCGTTTCTGTCACAGGCTTGCCGTCAATCCAGTAAGCACCCTGCAACGGCATCCCCAGGAACTGCTGGTTGATCTGCTCCATGGTGGCTTGCGGGTCCAGCGTGGCAAACAGCTCTGGATGCACCCATTTGGCCAACGACTCAATCGCCAGCAGGTTGTACGGCGAGTTGTAGAAGTCATGCCACAGGCCGTGGGAATTGCCCTCGCGGATCGCACGAAGGTTGGCGAATTCCGGACGTGCCAGCACGCGCTCGAACGCCTCGCGTGCGTCGTCGCTGCTCACACCGGCGCCGAGGATCAGCCCGGGTTTGTGGTTGCCGGTGGCCACGTACACATCCGGGTCGGCCTTCAGCGCGTATTCGACACTGATGTCGCCCAGCGCGCCCGGCACCACGTCGGCGGCGATATTGCGCCCGCCGACCAGTTTGATCACTTCACCCATGCCGCTCTTGCCGGTGGTGTGCCCCGGTGCCTGCCAGGCGCCGGCCAGCAGTTCGAGGAACACGCTCGGGCGCGGGCCGGCGGGCAGGGTGGCGACGGCGTCGGTGATGACCTTGATGTGCTGGTCGTAGAAGGCCAGGAACGCCTTGGCCTGGGCGTCGCGTCCCAATGCCTGGCCCAGCGCGGTCATGCTGGTGTGGGTGCCTTGCACCGGGTTGATGCGAAAGTCGACGAACAGCACCGGGATCCCGGCCTTGGCCAGCACGTCGGCCACCGGGCTGTGCTCGGTCGGACCGTGGCCGGAAATGCTGAACACGGCAAGGTCGGGCTTGAGCGAAAGGATTTCCTCGGCGCTGACGCTTTGTTCCGACGCTTGGCCGATCAACGGAATGTCTTTGACCGTGGGAAATTTCGCCACGTAGGCGTTGTAGGTGTGCTGGTCGAGCAGCTTCAAGTCGTTCTGCCAGCCAACGATACGCTGGAACGGCGCGTCTTTGTCCAAGAGGGCAAACGCCGAAATCAGGCGACCTTCGCCGAGGACCACGCGCTTGACGCTGTCGGACACTTCGACCTTGCGGCCCAACACGTCGGTGACTTCATGGGCCGCGGCGGTTTCGGCGTGGCCGAGGACCAGCGCAGCGAACAGTACGCCGAGCTGGAGCAGGTTACGGGGTTTCAACATGGCGGGGACTCCAGGTGAAGGCGGCGCATCAGACATCGCTCCAGCGCCGCAACAGGTTGTGATAGGCGCCGCTCAGTTGCAGCAGCGCGTGGGGATCGGCGTTCTGGGCGGTGAGGGTCTGAATCGCGATGTCCATGTCCAGCAGCAGTTGGCGCTGGCTGTCCTCGCGCACCAGGCTTTCGATCCAGAAGAAACTGGCAATCCGTTCACCGCGCGTGACCGGGTTGATCTTGTGCAGGCTGCTGCCGGGATAGATCAGCAGGTGGCCGGCCGGCAGCTTCACCGCGTGTTCGCCAAAGGTGTCGCGGATCACCAGTTCGCCACCGTCGTAGCTGGCCGGGTCGGCCAGGAACAAGGTGGCGGAGATGTCGGTGCGCACCCGTTCGCGCACGCCCTTGAGGCCGCGAATGGCATTGTCGATGTGCCAGTCGAACGCTTCGCCAGCGCTGTAGCGGTTGAACAGCGGCGGGTAGATACGCTTGGGCAGCGCGGCGGACATGAACAGCGCGTTGTCCGACAGCCGCTTCAGAATCTGCTCACCGATGCGAAGCGCTACCGACGAATCGTCCGGCAACTGGCGGTTGTTTTTCGCCAGGGCCGAGCGCTGTCCGGCAGTGACCTTGCCGTCAACCCAGGGCTGATCGAGCAAGGCCGCCACCGTGGCGTCGACTTCAGGGGCGCTGAGCAGCCCCGGGATTTCGATCAGCACGCCTTAGAACTCATAGTCGACGCTGGCGGTGAGAGTGCGCCCTGCACCGGGAATGCCGTACAGCTGGAAGCCGTCGAGGGAGGCGCCGATCTGGCTGTAGTAGAACTTATTGAACACATTGTTGAGGTTGAGGTTGACCGTGGTGTCCTTGTTCACCTTGTACTGCGCCGCCACGTTGCTCAGCCAGTAACCCGGCGCTTTTTCGTGGTCGCGCACATAGATGGCGGCCACCCCGGACGGGCCGTTGGCGTAGCTGCTGTTGTTGTTCAGGCCGCCCACGTATTTGTTGTCGCTATAGCGGCGCCGGCCTACGTACTGCTCGCCGTAGCTCAGGCTGAGGGCGTCGGTGACGGCGTAGGTGGTCCACAGGTTGGCGGTCAGGTCGGGAACGTTCTTGGCTTCCTCGCCCTTGTTGATGCCTTTGGTCTGGGTACTCTTGAGCGCCGAGAAGCCGGTGTAGGCGGTCCAGCGCGGGGTGATATTACCTTGCAGGCCGAGTTCTATGCCGTCCACGCGCTTGGCGGGCAGGGCACGTACCGGGGCGGATTCGCCGTCCTGGTATTCCCAGGCGTTGTCCAGTTCGGTGCGGAAGATCGCGGCGGTGACATTCAGCATGTCGTGGGCGATGTCCCACTTGGTGCCCAGTTCGTAGGTCTTGGACTTGGCCGGGCTGTAGTTGCTGGTGCTTGCCGCACCGTAGATCTGGTTGTTGGTCGAGGCACCCAGCGCCGACGGTTGCGCCGCTTCGCTGTAGGACACGTAGATGCTGCCGTTGGGCAACGGCTTGTAGACCGCGCCCACACGGCCGCTCACGGCGCCATCGGTGCTGCTGATGTTGGCCTGGCCGCGCTGGGTGGTCTGGGCGCGCCAGTTGTCGTAGCGCAGCGAGCCGAGGATCTGCCATTGATCATTGAGGGTGACGGTGTCGCCCAGGTAGATACCGGCGTTGTCGATCACCGAGCGCGGGTCGCCTTCGCCTTTGGTCACGTAGGTGCTGGCGAAACTATGGCTGGGGTCGTTCATGTCGAAGAGCATGTCGCCGGCCGGCACTTCGGCGTTGCGTTTCAGGCCGCCGTAGGTCTCGTGGTAGAACTCCAGACCCGACACCACCGCGTGTTGCAGGCTGCCGGTATTGAACTTGAAGCTGAAGTCGGTCTGGTTATCCAGGATGGTGTAGCGCTTGGATAGGCCGAAGTCGCTGCCCCGCAGGATGCCGTAGGCGGTGTTGCTGTTGTTCACGTAGTCGGTGTAGGCATTCACGGTGCTACCGGGCACTTGGCTCAGTGGTCCTACACCGGTGTAGCCCAAGGTCGCACAGCGAGTGCCGGTGCAGGTTTTCTGGCCGTTGGCATTGGCCGCGAAGAAGCGGGCCGGGGAAAGTACAGCGAAGTTGTCGCTGCGTTCCCAGCGCGTCTGGTTGCGCAGGTTGGCGTCGTTCCAGTCGAAGTCATGTTCCAGGCGCGCGGTCAGCGAAGTAGTTTTGTTCTGCTGGGTATAGAGGTGGGAATCGCCATACCAGTTGGAGCGTTTCACGCCGGGCATGCGGTCGCCGTTGGTGCCGCGCTGGATGGGCACGCCGCCGTCCGGGGTGTTGGTGTCTTTCTGGTAGAAGGTGTCGATGAACAGCCGCGTATCGGTGCCCAGGCCGAAACCGAACGAAGTCGCGATGCCCCAGCGGTCGTAGTCCACGTTGTCACGCTCGGCCACCTGGTTGTAGTGCTTCATCAAGTTGATGCGCACGGCGGTGGTGTCGTTGAGTTGCTTGTTCAGGTCGGCGGTGAGGCGACGGTAGCTGTCGGTGCCGATCCCGGCGGAAACCTTGTTGGCATCGCCCAGGTGCGCTTCCTTGCTGACCAGGTTGACGCTGCCGCCCACCGCCGACACACCGGACTCGATGGAGCCGGTGCCCTTGAACACTTCGGCCTGTTGCAGGTTGAACGTATCGGTACGCGTCGACATGCCGGCATCGCGCACGCCGTCGACGGTCAGGCTTTGCTCGGAAGAAAACCCGCGGATCGAAAACAGGTCGCCCCAGCCCAGGTTGCCTTCGCCGGACATAAAGGTAATGCCCGGTACGTTGCGCAGCACTTCCTGCAGGGTCTGCGCGTTTTGCTCCTTGAGCACCTGTTGCGGCACGATGGTCACGCTCTGCGGCGCATCCAGCAGCGGCTGGCTGATTTTGGCCGAGGTCACGCGGTCCACTTTGAAGGTGGAAGTGGCTTCACCATCGACCTTGATTTCCGGCAGGCTCAGCACCGAATCGTTGGACTTGACCGTCGGTGCATCCGCAAAGGCAGCAGGTACGACGCTGCCGGCAGCCAGCAGGCCGAACATCGGCGCCAGGGTGGTGTGCAGCGTGTGGCTGCGAGGTGTGGGCAATGACATGGGAGGCTTCCGAGTCTAAATTACAATTACTCTCATTTAGGTTCGGTAGTCTAAAGAGCGATTTCGCCTGCCATACCCCGGGTTTGTATCGCTGATGCGTGATTAGGGTTTCCCACAACATTCCATTACATTTGCCTGCGCGGCTGGCTGAACTTTCCGCTATTTGCTGCGTTTCATTGTTTTTCGGATTGACTGCCCATGGCCAAGCAAGACCACCTGTTGATCGTCGATGACGACCCGCAAATCCGCCAACTGCTCTGCGACTACCTGAGCGACGCCGGCTTCCAGGTGTCCACCGCTGCCGACGGCAAGGAAATGCGCCGGCGCCTGGAGTTGAACGTCATCGACCTGATCGTCCTCGACCTGATGCTGCCCGGCGAAGACGGCCTGAGCCTGTGCCGCGAGCTGCGGGTAAGTTCCAACACACCGGTGGTGATGTTGACGGCCAAGGGCTCGTTGATCGACCGCATCGTCGGCCTGGAGATCGGCGCCGATGACTACCTGCCCAAACCCTTCGACCCACGGGAGTTGCTGGTGCGCATCAAGGTGGTGCTGCGCCGTGTGCAGAGCTTCCCGGACCGCGCACGCCTGGATGAAGCGCCGAGCATCCGCTTCGCCGGTTGGCAACTCGACACCCGCGCCCGGCAACTGCTGTCGCCGGAGGGCGTGGTGGTCAGCCTCGGCAATTCGGATTACCGCGTGCTGCGTCTGCTGTTGCAGCACCCCAACCGCCCGCTGAGCCGCGACTTTCTACTCAACCACGTGTTCGACAAGGACAGCACACCGTTCGACCGTTCCATCGATGTGTGCGTCAGCCGCCTGCGCTCGCAACTGCCGGCGGGCCTGATCAAGACCGTGCGCAACGAGGGCTACATGCTCACCGCCGATGATGTGGTGCTGGAGCCGTGAGGCTGCTGCCGCGCTCACTGTTCGGGCGGCTGGTGCTGATTCTGGTCAGCGGCATGCTCGCCGCGCAGGCCCTGACCAGCAGCATCTGGTACGACCGGCGGCATGGCCAGGTGCTGGAGATCCCCGCGCGGTTGATCGCCACTCGCCTGGCGGACGTGGTACGGCTGGTGCACAGCGATCCGCAGCAGGCGGACCAACTGATCAAGTTGCTCGACACACCGAACTTCCGCCTCACCCTCAGCGAGCAGGCCAGCAACACCCCGAGCACACTGCACGACAGTGACCGGCCCACCGAACGCCTGATCAAAAAAGTGCTGTCGGAGAAGACCGGCTATGCCCAGACCCTGATCCTGTTGCGCCTGTCGCTGGTGGATGGCGACGGGCAGACCGCCGGGCTTTCGACCCTGCTGGGTTCCAGGCCGGTGGTGGGACAATTCCTCATCGACCTGCGCCTGCCCGACGGACGCTGGTTGCAGGTCGATGCCAGCGAGGAGCAGGGCTGGACCAGCACCTCACCGCTGGACCTGCTGTTCGATTACGTGATGCGTATCTACCTGCTGCGGGTGCTGGTGCTGGTGGTGATCGCCCTGGTGGCGGTGCGCCTGGCGATCCGTCCACTCAATGCCCTGGCCAAGGCCGCCGAAGCCCTGGGCCGGGATATCCAGCGCCCGCCGCTGTCGGTGGACGGCCCCACGGAAGTGCGCCGTGCCGCCCAGGCCTTCAATGCCATGCAGCAGCGGCTGATTGCGAACATTGCCGAGCGCACACGCTTTCTCGCGGCGATTTCCCACGATCTGCGCTCACCCATCACGCGCCTGCGTCTGCGCACCGAAATGCTGGAAGACAACCGCACCAAAGAGCGTTTCCGCAGCGACCTGGAAGAAATGGAACACATGGTGTCCAGCACCCTGGACTTCGTCAGCAGCGGCGAAATCAACGAGACGCGGCAGAACATCGACATCAACGCCTTGCTGCAAAGTTTGCAGGCGGACCTGGAAGACGTGGGCGAAACCGTGCGTATCGAAGGCCGCGCCAGACAACCACTGCCGGGCTATGCGCGCAGCCTCAAACGCTGTGTGCAGAACCTGCTGGAAAACGCGGTGCGGTATGGCAGTGAAGTGGTGGTGCGGGTCGAGGATCAGGCGGATACCTTGACGATCGTCATCAGCGACCGCGGGCCGGGGATTCCCCAGGAACAACTGGAACAGGTGATGGAGCCGTTTTATCGGGTCGAGGGTTCACGCAATGCCGAAACCGGCGGGTACGGGCTCGGGTTGAGCATTGCCCATACCATCGCGCGGGCGCATGAAGGGACGTTGAGCTTGAGGAATCGGGAAGGCGGAGGGCTTGAAGTGGCGTTGTTGTTTCAACGCAGAGCCTGAATTTGAAATGCCATCCAAATGTGGGAGCGGGCTTGCTCGCGAAAGCGGTGGGTCAGATATGAACACAGTGACTGACACACGGCATTCGCGAGCAAGCCCGCTCCCACACAAGCCCGCTCACCACAACAAGCCCGCTCACAGCCTGAGTCAGGGCATCAGGCCCCGTGGCACTTCTTGAATTTCTTCGCGCTGCCGCATGGGCAAGGATCGTTGCGGCCAACGTCCTTCAGGGCGTTGCGCACGGGCTCGTGGTGAGCGTGGCCGCAGTTCGGGCCGTGGACATGGCCGTGGTCGTGATCATGATGATCGTGATCGTGGTTGCAGTCGGGACCATGGACATGGGGTTGCTGAGTCATCGATGTCGCTCCGGAATAAAATCGCCGGGGATTATCTCGCCATTGTGGGCCACCTGCACGTCATTACCGATGAATAATCCGGTTTTCAGTTCACCTTCCAGGCGATAGGGCACGGGGTGATCGGGATTTTTCAGCATCTGCACCACATCCCGGATCTGCGGCCAGAGGTTGGTGCGCACTGTAATCCGGAAAAAAGCATGGCCACGGGGCGGCACGGTAAGCCACTCGTTGGACTCGCCCTCGGTCAGCACGAAATCGTCGAGCGTGACCTTGTAGATCAGGCCGCGCACCGTCAGGTCGGCGTCGTCGCGGTTGTCCACACGAAAGTACAGTTTGAATTTCTGTTGGAGCAACTTGGCCCGTACCACTTCGACTTTCACCAGCGATACGTGGGGCGGTGGCGCGTTGTCTTCGAACCACGACGCACAGCCGCTCAGGCCGAAGGTCAGCGCCAGCATCAAGCTGTAGATCCGAAGCATGGCGTCTGTCCTGTGGGGAGTTAGAAGTAGCCGGAACAGCACTTCTTGAATTTCTGACCACTGCCGCACAGGCACGGGTCGTTGCGTCCGGCCTTCACCTCCACGGTCGGGTCGATGAAGTACCAGCGCCCCTCATTCTGTACGAAAGAAGACTGCTCGCGGTGGCTATGTTCGCCGGTGCTGTCATGCCAGCGCGCGGTGAAGGTCACAAAGGCGTGTTCCGGCTGGCCGCCGAATACTTCGGAGCTTTCCACCGCCAGGCCCAGCCAGGTGCTCTGGGCACTCCAGGCGCCGATGGCGTCGCGGTCCAGCCCGGCCTGTTGCGAGGGCAGGGTGGTGGCGACCAGGTAGTCGACCAGGCCCAGCACATAGGCGCTGTAGCGCGAGCGCATCAGCGCGGTGGCACAGGGCGCGGGGTGGCCAGCGTGATAGTGGCCGCAGCAGGCATCCAGCAGGTTGCCACTGCCGCAGGGGCAAATGGATGTACTCATCGGGTTACCACCAATACTTGCCGAAGTTTTCCGGGTTGGCCCAGAAGCGGGCGTTGAGCCAGTCCGGCACCTGTTTATAGTCAAGCAGATCGTAGGTGAACAGCGTCAGAACCTGCTCGTCCCTTTGGAAACGCTCGCCGGCCTGCAGGGCCAGGGAGAAGAAGTCGGTGTCTTTCCAGTCGCAGGCGCCCAGGTCCACCAGCACCGCAATGCGGCTGGCATTGAGGTTGCGAATGCCGCCCAGCAAGGTCAGGCCCTGTGGTTTTGACAGGTGCTCCAGGCAGTCGACCACCAGCGCCAGGTCAAAACGCCGCGCCGCCAGTTCCGTCGGCAGCGGCCCGGGCGGTGCAACGGCCACCTCGGTCTCGGGATGCGCGGCTTGAAATGCCTCCAGCGCCGGAAACTGACTGGCGCCCAACAAAAGCAGGCGTTTGGGCGAGTGCAAATCGAGCAGGGCGGCCAGGGCTTGCTGGGGTGTACGGGAAGAAATGCCGGCGGTCATCAGAGATCCTCACATCAGGACCGTAGAGACTAGCGCGGCTGAGCGTGCGGGCCTAGAGCGGGCGGCGCGGAAAAGTCCGACAAAAGCCGCGATCCTCAATGAATACGGGGGCGTGGCGTAGTGGCGCAGATGAAAAGAGCCGTCTTTACTCCACCCATCGGCCCCCGCCGATCCCCTCAGGAGAAATCAGATGAGCATCATGCGGACAGCTCTACCCTTGGTTCTGCTAACCGGAGTATTGACAGGTTGCGCAGGCTTGCAAAAAACCGATTGGCCCACCTGCGCCGCCGTGGGCGGTGTGACCGGTGCGGCGATCGGCGCCACTGAAAGCTCGGCGTACGCCGGTGCCGGTGCGCTGCTGATCGGCGGCATGGCCGGCGCCTATTGCTGGGTCCACGGCGACGGTGACGAAGACGGCGACGGTGTGCCAGACAGCCGCGACAAGTGCCCGGGCACCCCCAAAGGCGTACAGGTCGATGCCAACGGCTGCCCACCCACGCCGACACCGGCGGTGGTCGAAGAGGTGGTCGTGGTCAAGGAAGAAACCATCGTGATTCGGGACGTGCACTTCGAGTTCGACTCGGCCAGGTTGACGCAGGCGGACAAAACCAAGCTCGACGCCGTCGCCACCCGCCTGAAACAGGAAGCGCCGAGTGCCCGGTTGCGGGTCAGTGGTCATACCGACAGCGTGGGTAAAGACGCCTACAACCAGAAACTCTCGGAAAAACGCGCCCACTCGGTGACCGACTACCTGATCGGCTCCGGCTTGCCCCGCAGCAATTTCGTGTCCGTGACCGGTGCCGGCGAAAGCCATCCGGTGGCCGACAACAAAACTGCTGAAGGCCGCGCCTTGAACCGTCGCGTGGAAATTCAGATCAACCGCTGACGGCCCTTGCCCCTGTGGGATCCACAGGGGCATTGCTGGCGATCCTCGGCGAAATCGCGGCCAAACCGGCCCTTTATCAAGTTTTTTAATCCTTCACTGGCAAATCGCCCGCAGAAGTCGGTACTGTGCGCCCAAAGAATAATGTGCAGGGGGCATGCGGGATGAAGGTGTTTTGGGGGCTGGGGAAGTTTCTGACGTTGCTGTTCTGGGTCGTGGTGCTGGTCAATCTGTTCCAGCCGTTGCCCAATCCGTTCCACCTGTTGGTCAGCCTGGCCGGCAGTCTGTTGTTCCTCACCCACCTGCTGGAGTTGCTGCTGTTCAACGCCAGCGTCAAACACCGTGCCCATCCCTGGCGTGACCGTTTGCAGATCCTGTTGGTCGGAATGTTCCATGTGCAGGGCCTGTCGGCGCCTGTGGCTGCGAATGAAATCACTGTCGATGAAGTAACCCGGGAGGCCAATCATGCGTAAGGTTTTTCTGTTGGCCCTGCTGGCCAGTCCTGTAGCCCTGGCCCAGACCGTCAGTGTGGAAACCAATTCACTGATGCGCCTGCCCAGCAGTACCAGCGTGTTGCAACTCGAGCGCCTGGACGTGGCGGACTACGGCACCTTGTTGATTCCGGCCACCATCAGCCAGGTGACGGTGGAAGAACTTCACTTGGGGCGTGATGCGCGGATCGCCATTGCTCCGGGCGGCACCGGGCTGCAATTGCAGGTGCGCCATGCACAGTTGGATCAAGGCAGTCAGATCACTTCCCGTGGCGCTCCCGGTACCCATGAAAAACCGGCCAAGCCCGGACGTGATCTCACCTTGCGTATCGATGCGCTGAGCGCCGAGGTGCTGTCGGTGGATGCCCGGGGTGGTGCCGGTGCCCAGGGCTATGCCGGACTGGATGGCGCCAACGGCGCGGATCCTGGATGCACCTGGGGTTCGGCCGGTCGCGGGGCCAATGGTGACAACGGCGGCGACGGCCTGCCGGGCGCAGCCGGCGCTCAGGTACGGGTCGAGTTGCCGCAGGACTTTCCCGCCGAACGCATCAAGGTCTGGGTCGAAGGCGGCGCCGGCGGCCTGGCAGGCACGGCCGGCAAACCGGGCCGTGGCGGCCAGTCCAAAGGTTGCCTGGTGTACCGCGCCGACGGCGGCGAAAAGGGCCGTCCGGGTCTGGAAGGGCAGCCGGGGCCGGCCGGGCCTGCGGGTGCTGTGACCATTCAGCGGCTTTGAGGCGTTTGGCCTGACGCCATCGCGGGCAAGCCCGGCGCCTACACTGGAATGCATTTCACCTGTGGGAGCCGGGCTTGCCCGCGATGATGCCCTGAAAGCTTGCTTCAGAACATTGGTCGAGCCGAAGCCACCGCGACCACCAGCAGCCCGACGATCAAGTTGATCCCCACCAACCTGCGAATCTGCCCCAACACCGCAGCCCCCGCCGGCCAATCCTCGGCCGCCACCGCGTCGCGCAGTTCCGGAAACTTCAGTGCCTGGATGCGGATGAACAGCGCCGTCATCACCAGATACAGCCCCATCATCACCTGCACATAACGCGGCGCGGTCTCGAAACCGTTGAAGCGCAATTGCAGCAGGCCAACACCGCTGATCGGCAAAATCACCACGGCGACCCACACCCACACAAAAAAACGTTGAAACACATTTGCCCACAGCTTGAGCCGGGCAGGGCCCTCAAGTGCCGCCACAGCGGCGGGGCGCAGGATCATCCAGGCGAAAAACATGCCGCCGACCCAGATCAGGGCGGCCAGTACATGCAGGGTATAAGCGAAGCTGAACACGGTCATTGAGGTACTCCGTTCTGCGCGGGATTCATTAGCGGGGTATGATAGCCGCCGATCCGAACCACTGAAAATTTATCCAGCGTTTTTTTGCGCCCGACTATTCATGATCAGCACTGAACTCAAAACCACGATCCAGGGCGCCTATTCGCGTTTTCTCGAAGCCAAGAGCTTGAAACCGCGCTACGGCCAACGCCTGATGATCGCCGAAGTGGCCAAGGTCCTCGGGGATATCGACACCGACGACGAAGGCCGCCGCGAGGGTGAGCCCGCGGTCGTGGCCGTCGAGGCCGGCACCGGTACCGGCAAGACCGTGGCCTATAGCCTGGCTGCGATCCCCACCGCCAAGGCCGCCGGCAAGCGCCTGGTGATCGCCACCGCCACCGTCGCCCTGCAAGAGCAGATCGTCTACAAGGACTTGCCCGACCTGATGCGCAACAGCGGTCTGAACTTCACGTTCGCCCTGGCCAAGGGACGTGGCCGCTACATGTGCCTGTCCAAGCTCGATGTGCTGTTGCAGGAAGGTCACGCACAAACCGCCACGGCCCAGCTGTTCGAAGAAGAAGGCTTCAAGATCGAAGTGGATGAGGCCAGCCAGAAGCTGTTTACCAGCATGATCGAAAAACTGGCCGGCAATAAATGGGACGGCGACCGCGACAGCTGGCCCACCGCCCTGGAGGATTCCGACTGGGCGCGCCTGACCACCGACCACAGCCAGTGCACCAACCGCCATTGCCCGAATTTCGGCCAATGCGCGTTCTACAAGGCTCGCGAGGGCATGGGCAAGGTCGATGTGATCGTCACCAACCACGACATGGTGCTGGCCGACCTGGCCCTGGGCGGCGGCGCCGTGCTGCCGGACCCGCGTGACACCGTGTATGTGTTCGACGAGGGCCATCACCTGCCGGACAAGGCCATCGGCCACTTCGCCCACTACACGCGTCTGCGTTCCACAGCCGACTGGCTGGAGTCCACCGCCAAGAACCTGACCAAGCTGCTGGCCCAGCACCCGTTGCCCGGCGACCTGGGCAAACTGATCGAACAGGTGCCGGAGCTGGCACGGGAGATCAAGACCCAGCAGCAGTTCATGTTCAGCGCCTGCGAGCAGGTGGCCGACTTCAAGCCCGGCGAAGACGTGGAAGGTCGTGAGCGGCCACGCCATCGTTTTGTCGGCGGGCTGATCCCCGAGCACATGCGTGAAATGGGTATCGAGCTGAAAAAAGGCTTTTCGCGCCTGACCGACCTGTTTACCCGCCTGACCGATCTGCTCAAGGAAGGCATGGACGGTGAGGTCAACATCGGCATCGCCAGCAACCAGGCGGAAGAATGGTACCCGCTGTTCGGCAGCCTGTTGTCCCGGGCCCAGGGCAACTGGGAGCTGTGGACGGCCTTTACCGTCGAAGACCCGGAAGACAACCCGCCCATGGCCCGCTGGCTGACCCTGGCGGAAAGCGGTGCGTTGTTCGATATCGAGGTCAATGCCAGCCCGATTCTGGCCGCCGAGATGCTGCGTCGCAACCTGTGGAACGTCGCCTACGGCTGCCTCGTGACCTCGGCGACCCTGACCGCGCTGGGCACCTTCGACCGTTTCCGCATGCGCGCCGGCTTGCCGAAAAAGGCTGTGACGGCCGTGGTGCCCAGCCCGTTCCATCATGCCGACGCCGGTGTGTTGCGGGTACCTGACCTCAACGCCGACCCACGGGATGCGGCGGCGCACACCGCTGCGATCATCCGTGACCTGCCGGACCTGGTGGAAGGCTCCAAAGGCACCCTGGTGCTGTTCTCCTCGCGCAAGCAGATGCAGGACGTGTTCGACGGCCTGGACCGTGACTGGCGCAAGCAGGTGTTCATCCAGGGCAACCTGTCCAAGCAGGAAACCCTGAACAAGCACAAGGCGCGGGTCGACGGCGGTGACTCCAGCGTGTTGTTCGGGCTGGCGAGCTTTGCCGAAGGGGTGGACTTGCCCGGCGCCTACTGCGAACACGTGGTGATCGCCAAGATCCCGTTCTCGGTGCCGGACGATCCGGTCGAGGCCGCACTGGCCGAGTGGATCGAAGCGCGGGGCGGCAACCCGTTCATGGAGATTTCGGTGCCGGATGCATCCTTGAAGCTGGTCCAGGCCTGCGGGCGCTTGCTGCGTACCGAACAGGACCGGGGCACCATCACCTTGCTGGATCGCCGTCTGGTCACCCAACGCTATGGCAAGGCTATCCTGAATGCCTTGCCGCCGTTCAGGCGCGAAATTTCTTGAGCCACCGTGGGCGGATTCGCCCACTGCGTGGTCTATCTCACTGCCAACGCTTTATGTCATCAGGCCATTCATCGGCCGTTTGGGAGAACCTTGCTCGTATGATTCGCACGCTGCCCGCCCTTTTTGCCTTGCTGGTTGCCGCGCCCTTGATGGCCGCGCCTGCCGGGCAACAGACGCTGTTCAACTTCGTCCGGCCTGCCGATGTGGTCAAGGTGGCGACCCAGGATGCCAGCCTGCCGCAGTACAACGCCGAACAAACGCCGGAGGGCGAAGTGCTGCGCCGCATCGTCTTCAACCCGGCGGCCGAGCCGAGCCTGGTGCTCAGCCCGCAAACCGGCGTGTGGGACTGGTCGCAATCCGGCGCCATGAGCCTGCGTATCCAGAGCGCCATGGACTGGGCGCTGACCCTCTATGTCAAGGTGCAGAGCAGTGACGGCAAAACCCTGGTCAGCCGCGTCGACCTGCCGGCCGGCCCGGCCCAGACCTTGCTGATTCCGCTGCAAGCCAATTCGCCGTTGAGCCAGGGCATGAAGGCCGGCCCGCCGATGCCGATTACCGTGGAGGGCCAGCGCGTGCTGCTGGGCAGCAGTGCCGGGGAAATCGACCGCAGCCAGGTGGCCTCGGTGACGGTGTCGATGCTCAAGCCCAATGTCGCCCAGAGCATTCTGCTGGAGCGTTTTGGCGTGCAGGACGTTGAACCGGTATTGAAGGCGGCCTACAGCGAGCTGATGGATGCCTACGGTCAATCCACCCGGGCGCGCTGGCCAGAGAAGGTCAGCAGCGATGAGCAACTCAAGGCCGCCGCCGCCAAGGAGCAGCAACAGCTTCAGGGCTGGCTGGCCGCGCGGGATAAATCCGCTCTGGACCAATACGGTGGCTGGAACAAAGGCCCGGCGTTCAAGGCCAGCGGGTTCTTCCGCACCGAGAAGCGTGACGGCCGCTGGTACCTGGTGACACCGCAAGGCCATCCGTTCTACTCCCTGGGCGTCAACACCGTGACCCCGGATGACAGCCAGACCTATGTGGCCCACCGTGAATGGATGTTTGCCGGGTTGCCCAAGGCCGGCGACCCCTTCGACAAATACTACGGCAGCGGCGACAACCGCACCGGCAACGGCGCGGGTGAAGGCCGCAGCTTCGGGGCCGGGCGCTGGTACGACTTCTACGGCGCCAACTTGCAGCGTACCTATGGCGGCGAAGGCTTCGACTCGGGACGCTGGGTGACTCACACCCTTGATCGCTTGCAGGCCTGGGGCTTCAACACCGTGGGCAATTGGAGCGACGAGCATCTGGCCAAGGCTGACCGTGTGCCTTATACGCTGCCCCTGTCGATCGTCGGCGATTACGCCAGCATCAGCACCGGCACCGACTGGTGGGGCGGCATGCCCGACCCGTTCGACCCGCGCTTTGCCATGGCCACCGAACGGGCCGTGGCCATTGCGGCCCGCGATCACCGGGACGACCCGTGGCTGATCGGCTTCTTTGCCGACAACGAACTGGCGTGGGCCGGCCCGGGCGAGGACCCGAAGTCCCGCTATGCCCTGGCCTACGGCACCCTGCGCATGACCACCGACGTACCGGCCAAGCGCGCGTTCCTCAAGCAACTGCGTGACAAGTACCGCAATGAAGAAGGCCTTTCGAAAGCCTGGGGCATTCATCTGGCGGGTTGGGAGTTGATGGAAGACCCGGGCTTCGAACCACCGATGCCCAGCGCCGAGCACCCGGAAATCGAGGCGGACTTCAAATACTTCCAGAAGACTTTCGCCGATGCCTATTTCAAGACCATCTCCGACTCACTGAAGTGGCACGCGCCCAACCAATTGTTGCTGGGCGGCCGCTATGCGGTGAGCACACCGGAGGCGGTGGCGTCCTGCGCACAGTATTGCGATGTGTTGAGCTTCAATATGTACACCCTCAAACCCCAGGACGGTTATGACTTCGCCGCCCTGAGGGCGCTGGACAAGCCGGTGCTGATCACCGAGTTCAACTTCGGCTCGGCGGACCGTGGGCCGTTCTGGGGCGGTGTGACGCAAGTGGCGCGGGAAGAAGAGCGTGGCGCGGCCTACGGTAATTTCCTCAAGCAGGCCATGGCCGAGCCGTCGATTGTCGGCGTCCATTGGTTCCAGTATCTGGACCAGCCGGTAACGGGGCGCCTGCTGGACGGTGAGAACGGCCATTTCGGTCTGGTGGGAATCACTGACGTACCGTTTCAGGGGTTTGTCGACAGCGTGCGCAAGAGCAACCTGGCGGCGGTCGAGCAACTGGGCAAGGAAGCGGAAAAAGCCAGGGCGGCGAGCGACGTGCACGTGGGTGAAGGCGGCAAGCCGGGGCATGATGGCAAAGGCCCGGGGCAGGGCGCCGGGCATGCAGGCGGGCACTCCGGCAATGGCCATTGATTCGCTGCTGACGGGTTCACAAAACCCACCGGGGCTGGAACAATGGCCGCCACTTTTTACACGGTTTTTCCAGGGGGCTTAGGTGCAGATTCAAGGTCATTACGAGCTCCAGTTCGAGGCGGTGCGTGAAGCCTTCGCCGCGCTGTTCGACGACCCGCAGGAGCGTGGTGCCGGGCTGTGCATCCAGATCGGCGGGCAAACCGTCGTCGACCTGTGGGCCGGTACCGCCGACAAGGACGGTGCCGAGGCCTGGCACAGCGACACCATCGTCAACCTGTTCTCTTGTACCAAGACCTTCACTGCCGTCGCGGCCTTGCAGTTGGTGGCCGAGGGCAAGTTGCAACTGGACGTTCCCGTGGCCAGGTACTGGCCGGAGTTCGCCGCTGCCGGGAAAGAAACCATCACCTTGCGCCAGTTGCTTTGCCACCAGGCCGGGCTGCCGGCCGTTCGCGAGATGCTGCCCACCGAAGCCCTGTACGACTGGCAATTGATGGTCGACACCCTGGCCGCCGAAGCGCCGTGGTGGACGCCGGGCGAAGGCCATGGCTATGAGGCGATCACCTATGGTTGGCTGGTCGGGGAATTGCTGCGCCGTGCCGACGGGCGCGGGCCGGGCGAGTCCATCGTGGCGCGAGTGGCACGGCCACTGGGGCTGGATTTCCATGTGGGCCTGGCGGATGAAGAGTTTTATCGTGTGGCTCATATCGCCCGCAGTAAAGGCAACATGGGCGACGAAGCGGCGCAACGTTTATTGCAAGTAATGATGCGTGAACCTGCAGCCATGACCACACGGGCATTTGCCAATCCACCGTCCATTCTAACCAGCACTAATAAACCTGAATGGCGCCGTATGCAGCAGCCAGCGGCAAATGGTCACGGTAATGCCCGTAGCCTGGCGGGTTTTTACAGTGGTTTGTTGGACGGTAGTTTGCTGGAAGCCGATATGCTCGAAGAACTGACCCGCGAACACAGTATCGGGCCGGATAAAACCTTATTGACCCAGACCCGTTTTGGTCTGGGTTGCATGTTGGATCAACCGCAATTGCCAAATGCCACGTTCGGCCTTGGCCCGCGTGCGTTTGGGCATCCTGGGGCCGGTGGTTCCGTAGGGTTTGCCGACCCGGAATATGATGTTGCCTTCGGGTTTGTGACTAATACCCTGGGTCCTTACGTACTTATGGATCCACGTGCGCAGAAGTTGGTCGGAATATTAGCCGGTTGTCTATAAACCCCTTGCTGTTTCACATTTTTTTGTTACAAAGGCATCTATAAAAGACGCTGCGCGAAATGTTGTAACTTCAATCATCAGTAAGCGTCTGTTTTAACGGGTCATCCAGACCCCCGTTTCTTTTCTCATTTTGTGGATATCTCATGTTATCGAACAAGTCCCTGGCACTGGCGCTATGCCTCACTATTACTGGCTGCGCACAAACTCCACAAAATGATGCCGAAGGCGGGCACTGGTGGTCATTTGGATCCGACAAGGCGGCCAGCAAGGACGCAGTGACCCAGACCGACGCCAAACCGGACGTCAAACCCGCTGCCGGCGCCAAGCCAGTTGCACCTGCCGCCGCGGCAGCAGCTCCGGCAACTGCCGCCGCGCCAGCGCCGGTTGCCAAGGCGGAGACGGGTTCCAGCTGGTGGCCGTTCTCGTCCAAGAGCGCCGACGAGAAAGCCGCCGATGCCAAGGCTGCCGACCTGAAAGCCGATCTCAAGGCCGCAACCCCAGCCCCGACGGGCGCTGCTGCGCCTGCCGTGGCCAAGACTGACGCCGATTCCGAAACCCACTGGTGGTGGCCGTTCGAAAGCAAGCCCAAGCCGTTGGCCAAGGTGGACGTGAGCAACGTGCCGATGCCCGATCCGAAGATCACCCAGGCCTGGCTGGACGACTATGAGCCGCGCCTGCGCGCTGCCATCAAGGACAGCAACCTGCAACTGGAGCGTCGCGATAACGTACTGGTCGTGATCGCCCCGGTAGACGGTTCCTACAACCCGAAACGCCCGTCGATGCTGCTGCCATCCACTCTCGGCCCGTTCACCCGTGTGGCCAAGGCTGTCGAAGCCGACCCGAAGACCGCCGTATTGGTTCTGGGCCACGTTGACGCCACCGGCACTGCCCCGGCCAGTCAGGTGCTGACCAAGGAGCGTGCACAATCCATCGCGTCGATCTTCAGCCTGAGCGGCTTGAAGCAAGACCGTCTGATGCTGCGCGGTATGGGCGACCTGATGCCACGTGCTGCCAACGACAGTAACCAGGGCCGCGCCCTGAACCGCCGCATGGAAATCATGTTCACCCAGCGCACCACCATGCTGGCGCTGTTGAACAAGTACAACTCCGGCAAGCCGCCGGTCGCTGAAATGGTTGCGGTACAGGACGTCCCTGCACCTGCCGCTGCGCCGGCCGCCAAAGCTCCGGCGAAAAAGGCCCCGGCCAAGAAAGCCGCTGCCAAGCCTGCCGCTAAGAAGGCCCCGGCCAAACCGGCTGCGAAGAAACCTGCTCCAGCCAAAGCCAAGGCGGCCCCGGCGTCTAACGACCAGGCCAAAAACTGATCCGTTGAACCAGAAGGATAAAGCCGCATGACCCAGGCACTGGCCGATATGCGCCGTGATTACACACGGGATGGTTTGAGCGAGGCCCAGGCCCCGGGCGAACCCTTTGCCTTGTTCCGCCAGTGGTTTGACGATGCGGTGAAAACCGAGCAACCACCGGTGGAGGCCAATGCCATGACCTTGGCCACGGTCGACCAGGACGGTCGCCCGCATTGCCGGATCCTGCTGCTCAAGGGCCTGGACGCCCAGGGTTTTACTTTCTTCACCAACTATCAGAGCGCCAAGGGCGAACAACTTGCGGCGCGGCCCTTTGCGGCCATGACCTTCTTCTGGCCGACCTTGGAGCGCCAGGTGCGCATTGAGGGGCGAGTGGTCAAGATCACGCCCGAAGAATCGGACGCGTATTACCAGGTCCGCCCGCTGGGCAGCCGCCTGGGCGCCTGGGCTTCGCCGCAGAGCCGGGTGATTCGTGACCGTGAAGAGTTGCAGGACCTGCTCAAGGCCACTGAACAGCGCTTCAGCGATACCCAGCCCGATTGCCCGGAGCATTGGGGCGGTTATCGCTTGCTGCCGGAGCGCATCGAGTTCTGGCAAGGCCGTGCGAGCCGTCTGCATGATCGTCTGAATTACCGCCTGCAGGGCACTGAGTGGAGTCGCGAGCGCCTGGCGCCCTGAGCCGGCATTTTTGTCACTTCAGCTGAATGCTGTTGGTTCTGCCGACGCCTCTGTTTCAGGAGGCTTTCAGGGCGTGAACTGCACGGACTACACTGTTGGCACTACTCTGGACACTTCCTGGAACAAAAACTGGGCTACCATTCGTCCAGTTTTTGGAGGTGCTCAGTCTGTACTCAGGCTGAATGAAAGCAATTTTCTGCCAGGCTTGCCGTGACAGGCGACGAGCCGCAGCGTCTAATGAATACCTGTCCTTTGGAGTTGATGCTATGCGTAAGTCCGTTTTACTGGTTGCCTGCTTTACCACCCTGTCGTTGCTGCTGGGTGGCTGCGCCTCGAGTCTGACCGGCGACTCGTATTCCCGTGACGAAGCGCGTCGTGTGCAGACCGTGCGCATGGGTACCATCGAATCCCTGCGTCCGGTGAAAATCGAAGGCACCAAGACCCCAATCGGCGGCGCCGCTGGCGCAGTCATCGGTGGTGTGGGCGGCAGCGCCATCGGCGGTGGCCGTGGCAGCATCGTAACCGCCGTGATCGGCGCCGTTGCCGGCGGCCTGTTGGGCTCGGCTACCGAAGAAGGCCTGACCCGCACCCAGGGCGTGGAAATCACCGTTCGCGAAGACGACGGCAGCATGCGTGCCTACGTGCAGGCTGTGCAGGAGAATGAAATCTTCCGCATCGGCGACCGCGTGCGCATCATGACCGTTGACGGTACCAGCCGCGTTACCCGCTAAGCTTCGGCTTGCGGAAAAACAAAACCCCAACCGGGTGACCGGTTGGGGTTTTTTTTGGATCAGGTGAACATCTCTATGTCGTCCGTTGCACCATTCCAGAAGCCGGTTGCCCGGCTTCTGCAAAGGGTTCAGGCGTGCTTGCGGCTCGCCATCGCGGTGACGGCATAGCCGATCAACGCGGCCAGGATCGACCCGGTCAGGATGCCCATGCGGTCTTCGCCGGCAAACTCGCTGGCGCCCGGCACGAAGGCCAGGGAGCCGACGAACAGGCTCATGGTGAAGCCGATGCCGCACAGGATGGCCACGCCGAACACCTGGCCCCAGTTGGCGCCGCTGGGCAGGGCGGCGAGGCCGGTCTTGATGGCGAACCAGGTAAGGCCGAACACGCCGATGGTCTTGCCCACCAGCAACCCGGCGGCGATGCCCATGGGCACGTGATGGGTGAAGCTTTCCAGGCTCACGCCGGTCAGGGATACACCGGCGTTGGCGAAGGCGAACAGCGGCAGAATGCCGTAGGCCACCCACGGGTGCAGGGCATGCTCGAGCGTCAGCAGTGGCGAGGGCTCCGCATTTTTGGTACGCATGGGAATGCAGAACGCCAGGGTCACGCCGGCGAGCGTGGCGTGTACGCCGCTTTTGAGTACACACACCCACAGGATCAGGCCGACGATCAGGTAGGGCCCAAGCTTGATCACGCCCAGGCGGTTCATCGCGATCAGTGCCAGCAGGCAGGCACCGGCGCCGGCCAGCGACGCACCGGACAGGTCGGAAGAATAGAACACCGCGATGACGATGATCGCGCCCAGGTCATCAATGATCGCCAAGGTCATCAGGAACAGCTTCAGCGACACCGGCACGCGTTTGCCCAGCAGGGCCAGCACGCCGAGGGCGAAAGCGATATCGGTGGCCATGGGGATCGCCCAGCCGGACAGTGCGGCGGGGTAGTCCTTGTTGATCGCCCAGTAGATCAGCGCCGGTACGACCATGCCGCCAATCGCGGCGGCGCCGGGCAATACCACTTGCGAGGGCTTGGACAGGTGACCATCGAGCAACTCGCGCTTGACCTCCAGGCCGATCAGCAGGAAGAACAGGGCCATCAGGCCGTCGTTGATCCACAGCAAGGCAGGCTTGGCGATTTTAAGTGCGCCGATCTGGGCCACCACCGGCACATCGAGGAAGGCGCTGTAGAGGTGCGACAACGGTGAGTTATTGATGATCAACGCCAGCGCGGCGGCGGCGATCAACAACAGACCGCTGGCAGCCTCCAGCTGGAAGAAACGGGTGAAAGTGCTACGCAGAGGCACGGGATGCTCTCCAATCCAGGTTCAATAGGTGGGTACCCTAACCCGTACTGTTAGTTGTTAAAACAAAAGTTATATTCTTATTTGTTATAAATGGAGGAGTCGTCCAACCTTGCTCTGACCCCACCGAATTGTGTGTCCAATTGAGTCGTCACTGTATCTGTGTGGAGTGTAGGAAACCTCCTAAGATTGGGGCTGAAAACCTTTAGAGAACCTCACCATGAGCGATCACCGTCCCTGGGCCCGTGAAGCCATTCGGATTATCGAAGCGGACTTCCAGCGGAGTGCCGACACGCACCTGATCCCCTTGCCACTGCCCGGTTTGCCGGGCATCGAGTTGTATTTCAAGGATGAATCGAGCCACCCCACCGGCAGTTTGAAACATCGGCTGGCGCGCTCGCTGTTCCTGTACGCGTTGTGCAATGGCTGGCTCAAGCCGGGTGCACCGGTGATCGAAGCGTCCAGCGGTTCCACGGCGATTTCCGAAGCGTACTTTGCGCGGCTGCTCGGCCTGCCGTTTATCGCGGTGATGCCGGCCACCACCTCCCAGGAGAAAATCGCTCAGATCGCCTTCTACGGTGGCAAGAGCCACCTGGTACAGGATCCGACGCAGATCTATGCCGAATCCGAACGCCTGGCGCGGGAAAGCGGTGGTCATTTCATGGACCAATTCACCTACGCCGAGCGCGCCACCGACTGGCGGGCGAACAACAACATTGCCGAGTCGATCTTTCAGCAGTTGCGCTTTGAGCGGCATCCGGAACCGAGCTGGCTGATTTCAAGTCCCGGTACCGGCGGCACCACGGCGACCCTGGGGCGCTATGTGCGTTATCGCCAGCATTGCACCCGCGTGCTGTGCGCCGATGCCGAGCGTTCGGTGTTCTTCGACTTTTATCAGAGCGGCGACGCCAGCCTGCGCCTGGACTGTGGCTCGCGGATCGAAGGCATTGGCCGGCCACGGGTCGAGGCCTCGTTTCTACCCAAGGTGATCGATGCGATGGTCAAGGTGCCGGACGCGTTGTCGCTGGCGGCCATGCATTACCTGGCCGAACGATTGGGGCGGCGCGTGGGCGGGTCCAGCGGGACCAACCTGATTGGCGCGCTGGTGGCGGCGCAGCAGATGAAGGCGGCGGGGGAGTCCGGTTCGATTGTGGCGATCCTGTGCGACGGGGGCGAGCGTTACGCGACCACCTATTACGATCAGGCGTGGCTGGTGGGACAGGGCTATGCGCTGGAAGGTTTGATCGCGGCTGTTGCGGCTTGTGTCGAACGGGGCGAGGCGCTGCCGGACAGCATCCTGCGCGCCAACATCTGATACAACGCACAACCCAATGTGGGAGCGGGCTTGCCCGCGAAAGCGGAGTGTCAGTCGATACATCATCAACTGACAGACCTCATTCGCGAGTACGCCCGCTCCCACATTTGAACAGCGGTGTTCTCAGGCCTCGATGCCGAGGATATCCCGCGCCACCGCTTCGGCGATGCGGATCCCGTCCACGCCTGCCGACAGGATCCCGCCGGCGTAACCAGCCCCTTCACCCGCTGGAAACAGGCCTTTCACGTTCAAGCTCTGCATCGACGCGTCACGGGTAATCCGCAGCGGCGAGGAGGTGCGGGTCTCGATACCGGTCAACACTGCATCGTGTAGCGAGTAACCCTTGATCTGCTTGTCGAACGCCGGCAAGGCTTCGCGGATGGCCTCGATGGCGAAGTCCGGCAGCGCCAGCGCGAGGTCACCCAGGGATACGCCGGGCTTGTAGGACGGTTCCACACTGCCAAGGGCGGTGGACGGTTTGCCGGCAATGAAGTCACCTACCAATTGCGCGGGCGCCTCGTAGTTGCTGCCGCCGAGGATGTAGGCATGGGACTCCAGGCGTTCCTGCAACTCGATACCCGCCAGCGGGCCACCGGGGTAGTCCACCTCGGGAGTAATGCCTACCACGATGCCGGAGTTGGCGTTGCGCTCGTTGCGCGAATACTGGCTCATGCCGTTGGTGACCACGCGGTTTGGCTCCGATGTGGCCGCTACCACTGTGCCGCCCGGGCACATGCAGAAGCTGTACACCGAACGACCGTTCTTGGCGTGGTACACCAGCTTGTAGTCGGCGGCACCGAGTTTCGGGTGCCCGGCGTACTTGCCAAGACGCGCGGCATCGATCAGCGATTGCGGGTGTTCAATACGGAAACCCACCGAGAACGGCTTGGCTTCCATGTATACGCCACGGCCATGCAGCATGCGGAAGGTGTCGCGGGCACTATGACCCAGTGCCAGCACTACATGGCGGGACAGGATCTGTTCGCCACCGTCGATCACCACGCCGTTCAACTGGCCGTCTTCGATCAGTACGTCGGTCACGCGTTGCTCGAAGCGCACTTCGCCACCCAGGGCGATGATCTCCTGGCGCATGTTTTCGACCATGCCGGTCAGGCGGAACGTACCGATATGCGGTTTGCTGACGTAGAGGATTTCTTCTGGCGCGCCGGCTTTCACGAACTCGTGCAACACCTTGCGGCCATGGAATTTCGGGTCCTTGATCTGGCTGTACAGCTTGCCATCGGAAAAAGTCCCGGCGCCGCCTTCACCGAACTGCACGTTGGACTCGGGGTTCAGCACGCTTTTGCGCCACAGGCCCCAGGTGTCTTTGGTGCGCTGGCGTACTTCCTTGCCGCGCTCGAGGATGATCGGCTTGAAGCCCATCTGCGCCAGCAATAACCCGGCAAAGATCCCGCAGGGGCCGAAGCCGACCACCACCGGGCGTTCACTCAAGTCTGCCGGAGCCTGCCCCACCACTTTGTAGCTGACGTCGGGAGACGGGTTGATGTTGTGGTCGCTTTCGAACTTTTTCAGCAGCGCCGCTTCGTTCTTCACGTTCAGGTCGAGGGTGTAGATGAAGTACAGCTCCGACGATTTCTTGCGCGCGTCGTAGCTGCGCTTGAACAGGGTGAAGTCGAGCAGGTCATCGCTGGCGATGCCCAGGCGCTGCAGCGCGGCAGCACGCAGGTCTTCCTCGGGATGGTCGATGGGCAGCTTGAGTTCGGTGATTCGTAACATGACGGGATCCGGTAGGCGGCGGACAAAGAGGCCGGCTGTTTTGCAAACCGGCGATTATAAGCCCCAATGGCGGTTTCCCGTCATGTTAAAACAGAGCGGCGGTGAATCAGTCGTCCCGGGAACCGCCGAATGCCGCGCAACCACGTTGCACCTGGCCGTTGACACGCAGCTCGGCGGTCATGTGCTGCAGGCTGCCGCTCACGCTGTCGACGCAGCGTTGCGGGGCGACCCACAGTTCGACGTGCTGGTTATTGGCCTCGGTCATCAGGTTGAAGCGCCCGTCACCGATCTGTTCTTCCACATAGGGCACCGCCAGGGGTGGCTGGCCTTCGCGCTCCAGCACCATGCCTTTGGCCGTGACATTCATCGCCCAGGCCGGTTTATGGCCGTTGGCACGCAGGATCATGCGCTTGAAATCCGGGTCGTCACAGGCCGAGGTCGAGCGCTCTACGCGGTAGAGCTGCTGCAACTCCACCGAGCCCTGGGTACCGGCTGCCACGCCCGAGAACTTGCCGCGCAGATCGGCGAACAGCTTGCCTTGCTGGCCGGCCAGGGATGCGGCTTCCTGCAGTACGCTGGTGCCGCCGGTGTCGTTGACCACGTAGCTGCGTTGGTCGTTGCAGGGCTGAAACAACAGTTTGCCACCCACCGCCGTGAGTTCGCCCTGCATGCGAGTCAAACCGGCGAGCGAGGGTTTGGCCGGCTCGCTCTCGAACAGCTGGCAGGCGGCGAACAGCGGAAGCAGGGCAAACAGGGCTAAGGTACGAGCGGCGCGCATAAGGGGTCTCCTGACAAGTGCCGCCACGTTACTCAGGCTGGCGATGCATCACAAGTCCACCCGCCAGCTTCAGGCGTTTCTGACAGACGCGCAGTTCATCCGACGATAAACGTCTGACCCGTCTGCAAGCCTTCCACGCTCTTCGCGTAGGCCAGCGCCACATCGGCACCTGGCGCAGGTTTGTAGCCACGGAAATAGGGCGCGTAGCTGCCCATGGCTTCCTCAAGCACCGTAGGACTCACAGCGTTGACGCGTAGCCCCCGTGGCAATTCAATCGCTGCCGCTTTGACAAAGGCGTCGATGGCCCCGTTGACCAAGGCTGCGGAGGCGCCGGTGCGGATCGGGTCGCGGTTGAGAATGCCGCTGGTCAGGGTGAACGAGGCGCCATCGTTGGCGTACTCGCGGCCGATCAGCACCAGATTGACCTGGCCCATCAGCTTGTCGCGCAGACCCAGTTCGAAATCGCTTTCGCTCATCTCACCCAGCGCCACGAACTTCACGCTGCCCGCCGCACAGACCAGAGCGTCGAATTTGCCGGTCTGTTCGAACAGCCTGCGGATCGAGGCGCTGTCGCTGATATCCACCTGGAAGTCACCGCTGCTGCGGCCAATGCCGATCACCTCGTGACGCTGCGCCAATTCCGCCTTGATTGCCGAGCCGACGGTGCCGCTGGCACCAATCAATAGGATTTTCATCGTGCTGTTCCTCCAAAGGTAAGTGAAGGCTCAGTCTAGAGTGGCTTTTTCAGTGAATAAACGCGCTAATAGGCAACCTTTGGTTTTCAAATGGAAACAATCCATGAGCGAAATGGATGATCTGGCAGCGTTTGCCGTGCTGGTCGAAGCGGGCAGTTTCACCGTCGCCGCCGAGCAATTGGGTTGCAGCAAGGGCCAGCTGTCCAAACGCATCAGCCAATTGGAAGCGCAGTTTTCGGTGGTATTGCTGCATCGCACCACGCGCAAGCTCAGCCTTACCGCCGCCGGTGCGGCGTTGTTGCCCCAGGCGCAGGCACTGGTGGTCCAAGTGGATCGTGCCCGGCAGGCGCTGGCCAGGCTCAAGGACGACCTGGCCGGGCCGGTGCGCATGACGGTGCCGGTGTCACTGGGTGAAACCTTCTTCGACGGGTTGTTGCTGGAATTTTCACGGCAGTATCCGCAGGTGCAGGTCGAGTTGGAGCTCAACAATAGCTACCGGGACCTTGCGCGGGACGGGTTCGACCTGGGCGTGCGCTCGGGAGCCAGCGAGAGTGAGCGGCTGGTGGCCAAGCCGCTACTGGCCTGGCACGAGATGACCTGCGCCAGCCCCGCGTACCTGGAGCAACATGGTGAGCCCCTGACTCCGGCGGACCTGGCAGGCCACACCTGTTTGCTCAACAGCCACTACAGCGGGCGCGAGGAGTGGCTTTATCACCAGCAGCACGAGCTGCTGCGGGTGAAGGTCAGCGGCACCTTTGCCTCCAACCATTACAACCTGTTGAAGAAAGCCGCATTGGTGGGCGCAGGTATCGCGCGCTTGCCGTCCTACGTGTTACCTGCGGAATTGGCTGACGGCCGATTGCGGTTGCTCCTGCGCGATTATCAGACGCGGAGCATGCCGATGTACCTGGTTCACCCTTATCAGGGTGGCCTGCCGCGCCGCACCCAGGTACTCGCCGACTATTTGGTGGACTGGTTCAAGCGCAGCGGCGAAGCCCTGGACCGTCTTTAACGGTCACGGCGGGCGATCAGGTGGTCGATGGACAGGCTGCCCGGCCCCTTGGCGACCAACAGCAGCAGTATCGCGATCCAAGTGCCGTGGGTCGGGTAGGCCTCGGGGTAAACAAACAGTTGAATGGTCAGGGTCATGCCGATCAGCGCCAGCGCGGAGAAGCGCGTGGCCAAGCCCAGCAGAATCAGGGCCGGAAAAAAGTGCTCGGCAAACGCGGCCATATGGGCGGCCACTTCCGGCGAGAGCAGGGGCACGTGGTATTCGCTGCGAAACAGCGGCAGTGTGGAGGCGGCCAGGCGTGGTTCGCCGAACTGGAAGGTGCCGCTGATCAGGTCAATGGCAAATCCCTCGACTTTGGTCTGGCCGGACTTCCAGAACACCGCCGCAATGGAGAAGCGTGCGATAAAAGCGATCAGGCTGTAGGGGATTTGCTCAAAGTACTGAATGATCCGTTTAACCAGGCAGGTGGGGGCGGCAGTGTTCATGGCGATACCTTTTGTTCCAGGTGTAAATGGGTGATGGCATCGTGGCTGATCAATAGGGTCAGGCAGTGATGCAGGTCGAATTCGGCTGAGGCTTCCAAGGCGTGGGTCACGGCCACCTCCAGTTCGTTGCCCTGGTTCAGGCTGTCGATAAACGCGACTGATCCGCCATCGATGGAAAACACCTTGACCGTCAGGCCCTGGCGCAAAACCAGTGCGCCTTGGGCCTGCCACGGGTTCATGCTGGCGGTGGCGCCTTCGGTCTGGTGCGCTGCCCACACCGCGACCACGGCATAGGCCGAATTCAAGGTAGCCACGGAAGGATGCAACTGCAGGCGCAGCCTTCCCAGGTTTTCCTGGCCTTGCAGGGTCTGGAGGAGGGGCTGCTGGTCGAGTTGCTGGGCGTCTGCCGCGTGGTAGGCCCGTACTCGCAGGCGTTCCAGACGTGCGACATCGGCCAGGTACGGTACGCTGGCGGCGGGCTCGAAATCCTGGATAAAGGCGGCGAACGCACTGCCGTACTCGTTGATCAGCGGGCTGGCCGGCGGGCAGACCTGCACAAACAGGCCTGCCATGGCGTGAAAGAACGTCTCGCCGACCAATTGCAACGTCACCGGGTAAGCCGTGGCCAGCGCGTTGATCAACGAGCTGTGCACATTGTTGCGATACACCGCAAAGCGGCTGGCCGGGTCGGCCCCGTTGCTGCTGAACAGCCCATCGGGGCATGGTTGCTCGGGGTTCAGCAGTGCGCCGGCAAAGGCATCTTGAAGGCTCATCGGGTCACCTGCGACAAGTGCCGTTCGGCCTGTTGGGCTTCGGCGTGCAGCACGCTGAAGGCTGGTACCTGGTTGTCCCGCTCGATCAACGTGGCCATCGGGCCAACACGTGCCAGCACCTGTTCGTACAGTTGCCACACCGCGCTATCGATGGGCGCACCGTGATCGTCGATCAGCAGGCGGTCGCCCAGGCTGTCGGTGTCTTCGGCAAAACCGGCCAGATGAATCTCGCCCACCGCGTGCAGCGGCAGCCGCTCCAGGTAAGCCTGCGGATCACGTTGGTGGTTGATGCATGACACGTAGACATTGTTGACGTCCAGCAACAGGCCGCAGCCGGTGCGCCGGATGATCTCGCTGATAAAGTCGGTTTCATCCAGGGTCGAGCGCTGGAATTGCAGGTAAGTCGACGGATTCTCCAGCAGCATCGGCCGCTTGAGCGTCATCTGAACCTGGTCGATGTGCTCGCAGACCCGCTGCAGGGTGGTGCTGTCGTAGGCCAGGGGCAGCAAGTCATTGAGGAACACCGGACCGTGGCTTGACCAGGCCAGGTGTTCGGAAAAGGACTGGGGCTGGTAGCGCTCGATCAACGTCGCGAGCCGTGTCAGGTGCTCAACGTTCGGCGGAGTTTCGCCACCGATGGACAGCCCCACGCCGTGCAGTGAAAGCGGGTAGCGTTCACGGATCAACCCCAGGTAATGGTGAAACGGGCCGCCGGCAACCATGTAGTTTTCGGCGTGTACTTCAAAAAAGCCGATATCGGGTGCGGTCTCGAGCACTTCGACAAAGTGCTCGGTCTTGAGCCCCAGCCCGGCCCGGCGGGGGAGGCCGGGCGCCTGAGCCTGTGCGACGGGGGGCAGGAGTGAAAGCGTCATCGTCAGTTCTCAGGCTGCGTCGGGGGTCAGGACTTGGCGGTGAAGGCCGCTTCCTGGCCGAAACCGGTCGGCGAGGTGGAGCTTGGGGTGGTTTTGCAAGTGCCGGCCGGGACCAGTTTCCAGGCGTTGGCCTGGTCCTTGACTTTCGAGGTACCGGCGCAGGTGGTGCCGGCGCCTGCGGCGCAGTCGTTCTTGCCGGCTTCAGCGACGCCGAAGCATTTTTGCATGTCGTCAGCGGCGTGGGCGGTGGTGCTCAGGGCGGACAGGCTCAGGGCGGAACCGAGGGCCAGGACAAGGGTAGCGGCGGACAGTTTGGTCGTCATGGTGTATCTCCAGCAGTGGGTTGAGGTGGCAGGCTTGTGTGCCTGCTTACTCCACTAGAGGAAGCAGGCTGGGTTTCGTTACAGGCTCATCGAAAATAATTTCAAATACCGCAAAAACTTCAGGATCACACAAAGCAAATGTGGGAGCGGGCTTGTGTGGGAGCCGGGCTTGCCCGCGATGCAGCCACCTCGGTGTGTCAGTCACACCGCAGTGATGCCATCGCAGCCAAGCCAGCTCCCCCGCAAGCCCGCTCCCACATTTTAGATCCGGTTTGCGCAGCTACCGGTTCTTAGCCACCGAGGTACGCCTCGCGCACTTTCGGATCGGTCAGCAACTGTTCACCCGTGCCCTGCATCACCACCCGGCCGTTTTCCAGCACATAGGCACGGTCGGCGATCTTCAGCGCCTGGTTGGCGTTCTGCTCCACCAGGAATACCGTGACGCCGTCCTTGCGCAGCTGTTCGATGATGTCGAAGATCTGCTGGATGATGATCGGTGCCAGTCCCAGGGACGGTTCGTCCAGCAGCAGCAGCTTGGGCTTGCTCATCAGTGCGCGACCAATGGCGAGCATCTGCTGCTCGCCACCGGACATGGTGCCGCCGCGCTGGCTGAAGCGCTCCTTGAGGCGAGGGAACAGGTGCAGCACCTTGTCCATCTGCTCCTGGTAATCGCCCTTGTCGGTGAAGAACCCGCCCATGGCCAGGTTCTCTTCCACGGTCAGGCGCGAGAACACGCGACGGCCTTCCGGTACCACGGCGATGCTCTTGCGCATGATTTCGGCGGAGTGCTTGCCGACCAGCTCTTCGCCCATGTAACGGATGCTGCCGCTGTAGGCCTGGGGCGAACCGCACAGGGTCATCAGCAAGGTCGACTTGCCCGCACCGTTGGCGCCGATCAGCGTGACGATTTCACCCTGGCGCACCTCCACGTTGACGCTGTGCAGGGCCTGGATCTTGCCGTAGAACGTGGAAACGTTTTCGAACTGCAGCATGTTACGCCTCCCCCAAATAGGCTTTGATCACTTCGGGATTGTCGCGGATCTGCTCCGGCGTCCCGTCTGCCAGTGGCGTGCCCTGGTTGATCACCACGATGTGGTCGGAAATGCTCATGACCAGCTTCATGTCGTGTTCGATCAACAGCACCGTGGCGTTGTTTTCTTCACGCAACACGCTGATCAGCGCCTTGAGGTCTTCGGTTTCCTTGGGGTTCAAGCCAGCTGCGGGTTCGTCGAGCATGAGGATCCGCGGGCGGGTCATCATGCAACGGGCGATTTCCAGGCGGCGTTGCTGACCATAGGCCAGGGTGCCTGCCGGGCGGTTGGCAAATTCGGTCAGGTTGACCTTGTCCAGCCAGTACGCCGCGTACTCCATGGCCTCGCGCTCGCTCTTGCGGAACGCGGGGGTCTTGAACAGGCCGGCGAAGAAGTTGGTGTTCAGGTGACGGTGCTGGGCGATCAGCAGGTTCTCGACCGCCGTCATGTCCTTGAACAGCCGCACGTTCTGGAAGGTCCGGACCACGCCCTTGCGGGCGATCTCGTGACCGGCCAGGCCCTGGATCGGCTGGCCGTCCAGCAGGATGCTGCCACCGCTCGGCTTGTAGAAGCCGGTGAGGCAGTTGAACACGGTGGTCTTGCCGGCGCCGTTCGGGCCGATCAGTGCCACCACCTGTTTTTCTTTCACGGTCAGGCCGACGCCGTTGACTGCGAGCAGGCCGCCGAAGCGCATGCTCAGATTTTCGACTTTCAGGATCTCGCGGCTCATTTGCGCAGCTCCATGTGTGGACGTTGCATGGGCAGCAGGCCTTGGGGGCGCCAGATCATCATCAGCACCATCATGGCGCCGAACATCAACATGCGGTATTCGCTGAACTCACGCATCATTTCCGGCAGCAGGATCATCACGATCGCCGCCAGGATCACACCCAGTTGCGAGCCCATGCCACCCAGTACCACGATGGCGAGGATGATCGCCGACTCGATGAAGGTGAACGATTCCGGCGTGACCAGGCCCTGGCGAGCGGCGAAGAAGCTGCCGGCGAAACCCGCGAACGCGGCGCCCAGGGTAAAGGCGGAGAGCTTGATGATGGTCGGGTTCAGGCCCAGGGCCCGGCAGGCGATCTCATCTTCGCGCAGCGCTTCCCACGCGCGGCCAATAGGCATGCGCAGCAGGCGGTTGATCACGAACAGGGCGGCCAGTGCCAGCAACAGTGCCACCAGGTACAGGAACACCACTTTGCTGACCGGGTTGTAGTCGATCCCGAAATACTCGTGGAACGTCTGCATGCCTTCTGCCGCGGAGCGATCGAACGACAGCCCGAAGAAGGTCGGTTTGGGAATGCTGCTGATGCCGTTGGGGCCGCCGGTGATGTCTGTCAGGTTACGCAGGAACAGACGGATGATCTCACCGAAGCCCAGGGTCACGATGGCCAGGTAGTCACCGCGCAGGCGCAGCACCGGAAAGCCCAGCAGGAAGCCGAACGTGGCCGCCGCCATGCCCGCCAGTGGCAGGCAGACCCAGAAGCTCCAGTCCAGGTAGTGCGAGAGCAGTGCGTAGGTGTAGGCACCCACCGCGTAGAAACCCACATAACCCAGGTCGAGCAGGCCGGCGAGGCCCACTACGATGTTCAGGCCAAGGCCGAGCAGCACGTAGATCAGGATCAGCGTGGCGATGTCCACCGCACCGCGCGAGCCGAAGAACGGCCAGATCAACGCAGCGATAATCAACGCGATGATGATGTAGCGCTGGGTGCGCGGCAGGGTCAGGAATTGACTGACCTTGGGCGAAACCAGTGGACCACGGTTGCCTTTGAACACGGCACTGACCTGCTGGCTGAACAACACGCGCAGGAACATCAGCACCGAGCACAGGGCGATGATGGCCAGGGTCACGGGACCGGTGCCATGCACTTCCAGGTTGATGCCGACAATGCTCAGCTTGAGGCCGAGTACCGGAAAGGCCACGGCCCATACCAGTGCGGCGCTGAAAAACGCCGATTTAAGATATCTGCTCATACTTTCTCAACCTCCGGACGGCCCAGGATGCCGGTCGGACGGAACAACAGCACCAGAACCAACAGGCCGAACGCTACGACGTCCTTGTACTGGTCGCCGAAGATATCGGCGCCAAAGGCTTCGGCCACACCCAGCACCAGGCCACCGAGCATGGCGCCCGGGATACTGCCGATGCCGCCCAATACCGCTGCGGTGAAGGCCTTGAGGCCTACCAGGAAACCGGCGTTGGGGTTGATCACGCCGTACTGCATGCTCAGCAGCACCGCCGCGACGGCGGCCAGCGCGGCACCGATCACGAAGGTCAGGGCGATGATGTTGTTGGTGTTGATGCCCAGCAGGTTGGCCATCTTGATGTCTTCGGCACAAGCCCGGCAGGCGCGCCCCAGACGGGAGCGGGAGATGAACAGCGTCAGGCCCAGCATGGCCACCAGCGTGACCACGAAGACCAGAATCTGCATGTAGGAAACCAGTACTTCCTCTGCACCACCCGGGCCGAAGGAGAAGCTCCCCGGGATCAGGTTGGGAATGGATTTGTCCTTGGAGTCCTGGGACAGCAATACGGTGTTCTGCAGGAAAATCGACATGCCGATGGCTGAAATCAGCGGGATCAAACGGTTGCTGCCACGCAAGGGGCGGTAGGCAACGCGCTCGATACTGTAGCCATAGGCACTGGTCACGACGATCGACGCGATGAACGCGGCGGTCATCAACAGCGGCAGTGAGTGGATGCCCATCATGGCCAGCCCGGCAAGGGCGATGAAGGCCACGTAGGAACCAATCATGTACACCTCGCCATGGGCGAAGTTGATCATTCCAATGATGCCGTAAACCATTGTGTAGCCAATGGCTATCAAGGCATAGGTGCTGCCAATGGTCAGGCCATTAACCAGCTGTTGGAAAAAATGATAGATCTCAGGCATTACAGCGCTCCTAAAAACCCGATACGCATTTCACTGGTGGAGTCATGTTCCGGCCCTGTGCTGTGTTCTGTGAGCACATTTGCACAAAGCGTTTGCCAGCGAACCGCTGGTGACGGTTTTAAGATTTTCAGGTGAGCCAGCGCCCGGATCGCGGGTGTCAGGCCCATAAACCTCGTAAAACAAAGCCCACTGCTTTCACAGTGGGCTTGTTGTCCAGTAAATGCCTGGCTTACTGAGGGGAAACTTCGGTTTTAGGTTTGCCGAAGTGCCATTCGTAGACCACGAACTTGAAGTCCTTCAGGTCGCCCTTGGCGTCGAAGCTCAGGTCGCCGGTAGGGGTCTTGAAAGTACCCGCGTGGATGGCGGCTGCCACTTTGGCGGTGTCTTCGGTCTTGGCAGCGGTGATACCGCCGGCGATCACTTCAATGGCCGAGTAGGCCGGGAACACGAACGGACCGGTCGGGTCCTGCTTGTTCTTGGCGAACTCATCCACGATGGCTTTGTTGGCAGGGTCGGTGTCGAAGGACTTCGGCAGGGTCACCAGCAAGCCTTCGGAAGCGTCCTGGGCGATCTGGGAGATGGAGTCGTTGCCGACGCCTTCCGGGCCCATGAACTTGGCGTTCAGGCCTTTTTCCTTGGCTTGGCGCAGGATCAGGCCCAGCTCAGGGTGGTAGCCGCCGTAGTAGACGAAGTCGACGTTGGCTTGCTTGAGTTTCTGGATGATCGAGGAGAAGTCTTTGTCGCCGGCATTCAGGCCTTCGAAGACGGCAACCTTGGTGCCTTTCTTCTCCAGGGTCTGTTTGACCGCGGTGGCGATGCCTTCACCGTATTGCTGTTTGTCGTGCAGCACGGCAACCACTTTTGGCTTCACGAAGTCGGCGATGTAGTTGCCGGCGGCAGGGCCCTGGGCGCTGTCCAGACCGATGGTGCGGAAGATCAGCTTGTAACCACGGGCGGTGATTTCCGGGCTGGTGGCGGCCGGGGTGATCATGATCACGCCTTCGTCTTCATAGATATCGGACGCTGGCTGAGTGGAGCTGGAGCACAGGTGACCCACCACGTACTTGACGCCGTCGTTGACCACTTTGTTCGCGACGGCAACCGCTTGTTTAGGGTCGCAAGCGTCGTCGTATTCCTTGGCTTCAAGCAGGAATTTCTTGCCGTTGACGTCGACGCCGCCCTTGGCATTGATGTCGGCGATGGCTTGCTTGGCGCCCATGAATTGCATGTCGCCGTATTGCGTTACCGGACCGGTTTTAGGCCCGGCGATGCCGACCTTGATGGTGTCGGCTGCGAACGAATGGCCGGCAACCCCAGCCAGGACCATCGCGGCAAACAGTTTGGAAATCTGCTTAGTAGCCTTATTCATAATGCTCCACTCTTACTGTTGTCTTTTTTATAGTTCTAGCGGCCTTGTGAGCTGCAGAACCGGATCGGATATCCCGGATATCCCCCCGGCAGTGCCCTGGCAACTGTACCGGTACAGTGTAGAGCGCCGGCTGATCGCTTGAAAAGCTGGCTGCTGGGGGCAAAACCCAGGGATGTCGCTTAAATGAAAGAAAAAGACAGAATTGCGGCGGGGTGATGCCAGAGTTTCGGGCAATCCTTGGCTTTCCTGACACTTTCGATCGATGACTCAATTGCAACTGGGTTTTTCTGCCTTGGGTTTTGCTGTCTGAGGCACGACGTTATGATTGCGCCGTTTTTTTCCCAAGGTGAATTCCCATGACGCAAGAACCTAGCACCCTCTATGCCAAGCTGCTCGGTGAAACTGCCGAAATATCCTGGAAGGAGCTTGAACCGTTCTTTGCCAAGGGTGCCCTATTGTGGGTCGACGCGGGCCTGGATTTGATCGAAGCCGCCGAGGCGATGGCCGAGGATAACCGCGACAAAGTCGCTGCCTGGCTGGCCTCCGGGAGCCTCGGCGAAGTGTCTGCGACGCGGGCAACGGACCTGGTGAAGCGCGATCCGAGCCTGTGGGCGGTAGTGGTTTCACCCTGGATCCTGATCCAGGAAAGGGCGGCCTGAGAATGTCTTGCTCCAAAACGGTGCGCGTCTTTGCGCCAATCAAGTGTGTAGCGGAGTAACCGCCGGTGCGGTGATGGCATCTTGCCGTAGAGAAAGGTCACAGATCAGGGTGACGTAAACGTCACGGGAACAGTTGGTCAGGCGGCTAAACGGTTGTGAAATTGTTTCGTGGTGTGGCAAGGCAACACATTTTTGTTGCAATACAGACTGTCATCGCAGGCAAGCCAGCTCCCACATTTTAACTGCATTCCAAGTGTGGGAGCTGGCTTGCCTGCGATGGACGCGCCTCGGTCAGCCGGTCCTGCCGGTATGGCTGTTCAGCGAAATCACCTTGGTCTTGCCGATGCGATGACGATAGATCTCGCGCAGGTACTTTATCGACTTCTTGACGCAGTCCCGTGACAGGCGAATGTCGTTGATCGACACAAACTTTTCTTTGTCATTGATCAGCTCGCGGTACTTCTTCTCGTACATCGGTTTGATCGCGTACCAATTGGTATCGAGGATTTTCGCCGGGTTTTCGAACTCGTTGAGCAATTCGTCGATGCGGTCCTCGTCGAAGTCCTCGTGGATGATGAAGTCCAGGATCGAGTTGTCCAGGGTGTCGTCGAAGCGGTACGGCGTGCGTGCGAAGCAGCGCTTGATGAAGGCCACGATCAGGGTCAGGAAGTCATCCGACAGGCACGGGCTCTTGGCGATCAATGTGGTCAGCGACAGGTTGGCCGACGCGCCGATTACCAGGGCGTAGCGCTTGAGTGTGGTGTTGGGAAAGAGGCTGTTGAGGTGAGTCTTGAGCCGGTTGAGGTCCATGTAGGACAGCTTGTAGTCCTTGGGCAGCGACACGATCGACACCACCGACGAGCAGTTTTTGAAGAAATGCAGGTCGTGCAGTGCTGCGGCGTCATAGCCGGAATTCTTGTATTGCTCCAGCGACGCGCGGTAGCGCTTGGATTCGATCGGCAGCAGGCTGATGCCTTCGATGGCCTGGGTGACCTTGTTGAAGTGCGGCAGGTCGATGGAGCGGAAGAACAGGTCGTCGATGTTCAGGCGCTGGGGCTCTTTCTCGAATACCTTGAACTTGTCGCTCGAAGGCGTTGGGGTTTCCGGTACCACGGATTCGGCGTAGGCAATCGCCACCGGGCCGGCCAGACTCATGAACAGGTCGTTGGCGTCCAGGCGGATGGTTTCGCCGATATCGATGCCGGCGCGACGGAAGTAGTTCTGGTCGTAGTCGGTGGTCACCGCCTGGGCCGTGAGGATGTTGAAGATCTGCTGAGAGATGTACTGGTTGGCGTGTTTTTCCATGGCATTGACATCAATGTTCTGGATATTGCCGTCATCGCTCTCTTCGGCGTACCGCATGATGTCGTTGGAAATCAGCATCATGGCGTTCCATGGGCGGATACGGCCCTTCACGCTGGCTTCGCTGCTGTCTTCATTGGCGAAGTTGTACGAGAAATCCCATTCTTCCGACAGGTATTTGCAGAGCAGCCGTCCGGCGTTGATGTGCAAGGCCTCGGACATTTCGCTGCGGTGATCGGAGATGTTCGGCAGTACGCAAATGCCGCTGGTGAAGATCGGCTCGAACACAAACGCGTGGCCGCTCTTGCTGTCGTGCTCGTCGGCTGGCTTGGTGTCGAAAGTCTTGTTCATGTACGAGTGCTGCTGGGCCAGGCCGAATTCCGATGCCATGCCTGAGCCGGTCCCGCCGCCAGCACTGAAGATCGAAAAGTACAGACGCGACTGGTTGGCCTTGATGCCGCAGGAGTCGATCAGGTACGAGTGGATCATTTTCCAGTCAGGGCTGGAAAAACGCTGAGTGTCTTTATTGAGGATGATCTTGGCCAGGTACTGGCCGAGAATCGGCGCGTTACCGGCGCCACCGGCATGGACTTCCGACAGATCCATGATTTTCATCTTGCTGTAGTCGCGCAAAAAGCCGCTTTTTTCGCCCTTGCGCGAGAAGCGGATACGCCCGGCGATGTCCTTGTCCAGGTCGCCGAGCATGACCAGCGGCTCCACCAGGAACACCGGTTTGCTGGCCTTGCCGCCGCCGAGTCGCAGGTTGTTGCGAATCCACTGGGCCGGGCTGTAACCCTTGTCTGGCGATTTGTCTTCGTTGCTGAATTCGTTCAGGTAGAACTTGCGGGCGTTGTACACCAACTCCGCCACGTCCAGCGCGATGTTCGAACCGCAGCGACCCAGGCCGATCAGGCACACCGAAGGAAACTCCTGCTCGTTGCGCGGGGCACCGTCGGCGTCCGGCTGGGGCGGACGCGGGAACACCATGCTGCGCAAACCGTCGAGGTTGTCGAGGATGCGGTCGGTGTTGGTCTCAGTGAAATAAAGGTACTGCTGGGTGGCCAGCGGACGGGCACTGCTCAATGACTTTGAACCTGAGGGTTTGTCCGCAGGAGCTGTCGGCAACGCGTCGGATACCACGGTGGCAGAGTTATTTTTAGAAGTCATTGTGCGCCATGTACCTGAGCGGATGGCAAGTAAGTATCAAAAAGCCATCACGGGATGAAAGTTCGCGACTTTACAGTGCGTCTGGGTCCGAGGCGATTGGGTGAAACCCCTGTGGTGTAGGGGGATTCCTAAGCCGGACTCCGATGAATCGGCCGTTCGTCGGCGTTCTTTAGGCAAATGATGGCGAAATGCCAAAGATTCGACGTCAGCGAATTGGCCTGACGACCGAGGTAGGGCCGGGACGGCTCGGGGCAGGGTCTTTGGGGGCGGGCGCGTCCTTGCTGCCGGCCACGCTGAAGGGGTAGAGCGGGTTGCGCATTTCGATGCCCTGGATCACGCCGATCACATCGCTGGCGGGGACCGCCGGGCTCAGCAGGTAGCCCTGTACGAAGTCACAGTCGTGCTTGAGCAGCAGTTCGAACTGGGCCTGGGTTTCCACCCCTTCGGTCACCACTTGCAGGTGCAGGGTGTGGGCCATGCCGATGATGGCCTGGACGATCTCGATGTCGGCGGTGGACTTGGGAATGTCCTGAATGAACGAACGGTCGATCTTCAGGGTGTTGAGGGGCAGTCGCTTGAGGTAGGCGAGGGATGAGTAGCCCGTGCCGAAGTCGTCGATGGCCAGCGACACGCCCAGCGCACGGATCTGCCGCAGCAGGGCCAGGGTGCTGCTGATATTGCCCATCAGCGCATTTTCGGTGACTTCCAGTTCCAGGCGGTTGGCGGCGATGCCGCTGAAGCGCAGGGCGTCTTCGATTTCATCGGCCAGCTCGTCGCGCGCCAGGTTCAAGGCCGAGCAGTTCACGGCCATGGTCAATTCGGTGTAACCCCGGTCCGATAGCCGACTCAAGTCGTGACAGGCCTGGCGCAGCACCCAGTGATCGAGTTCGGCGATCAGGCCGTTGCTTTCGGCGATGCCGATAAACCGGTCGGGCGCCAGCAGGCCGTGTTGCGGATGCTGCCAGCGCACCAGGGCTTCCAGGCGTGTGACCTTGCCGGATTTCATATCAAAAATGGGCTGGTAGAACAGCACCAGTTCGTTGCGCGAGCGCAGGGCCGCGCGCAATTCTTCTTCCAGTTGCAGTTCGAGGAAGGCGCGGGTTTTCAGGTTGGAACTGAAGAAATTCAGGCTGTTGCGTCCGGCGTCCTTGGATTGGTACAGCGCCAGGTCAGCGGTTTTCAGCAGCTCTTCGCAGGTCAGGCCGTCATCGGGAAACAGGCTGATGCCGATGCTGGTGGTCATCACCATGCGCCGCCCGGCCAGTTCCACTGGGTCTTTCATCTTCTGCATGATGCGCTGGGCCAGGTGTCGTGCTTCGTCGCGGTGATGGATGCTGATCAGGATGCAGAACTCGTCGCCGCCAAACCGCGCAACCACGTCTTCATGGCTGCGTATCGAACCTTTGATATGCCCCGCCAGGACCGCGAGCAGTTGGTCGCCGGCGTCATGCCCGAGGCTGTCATTGATACGCTTGAAGTGGTCGATATCGAGGAAGATCACTGCCATCATCCCGTGGGATGCGGTTTTTTCGGCGAGTTTTTCCGCGAAGATCTGGTTGAAACCCCGCCGGTTGAGCAGGCTGGTCAACGCATCGTAATGCGCCACCTGTTGCAATGAGGCCCGGGCCTGGTCCAGTTCGCTGAGCAGGGCGTTGACCCGGCGCAGATCGCGCTCCTTGTGCTGCAGTTTTTTGTCCGCCAGCGCCGCGCTGATGCTGCTGCCGATCACCAGCAGGGTAATCACCGCCACCGACAGGCCGAGCTGGATCGGGTTGTTGTCCAGCGGCAGCGACAGGTCCGCGCCGGCGGGCACCAGCATTTGCATGGCGGCCATGCCCGTGAAGTGCATGCTCAGGATGCCGGCGCCCAGCACCAGGCTGGCGGCGTATTTGAGCAGTTGGTGAAACACGCCGGCGCCGTTGCGCAGGTAACTCGACAGCAGGAGTGCCGCCAGGCTCGCGCCGATGGCAATGCCCACCGAGGCCAGAAACAGGCTCGTCTCGAAATACACCTGGGCCTGAGAGCGCATGGCCGACATGCCGACGTAATGCATCAGCGCGATACCGATGCCCATCCACACGGATGCCAGCAGGTACTGCCAGAAACGCAGAGTGGCATGGCTGAGGGTCTGCATGGCGAACAGCGAAGCGATCAGGGCGATCAGCAGCGAGGCGAACGTGGTGATCAATTCGTAATGAATGGCGATCGGTGCCTGGAACGCCAGCATGCTGATGAAATGGGTCGACCAGATGCCGCCGGCCAGGCAGCCGGCGCCCAACCAGCGCCAGTGTCGGCGGGCGGTGGGGTCTTCGACATGGCCGACGCGCTCGGCCATGTCCAGCGTGCCGAAGCCCGCCGCGCAAGCGACCAGGTACGCCAGTAGCACCAGAAAGGGGTTATGACTGCAATTGAGTAATAAGTGCCCGCTGTCTGGAAGGTCGGTAAAAAAATGCAGACCAAGCCATTCCATAGCATGTCCCGTCATAGCGTCTTTACGTCACGGCCTACGGCGATGACCTATGACGTCGAGTATAGAAGCCTCGCGGGATTCGCCATGGATAATGGCACATTGCTCTCAACGATTTTGGCATTCAGCCCATAGCGTTTGATGCTAAGCGCTGATGGGCAGGCTGTCTGCGACGGGGGCTTGCAGCGGTGCCAGGCCAAAGGCGGCGCGGGCGGCATCGCAATCGACGTTCTGTTCGCCCTGGCTCCACGAGGCGTCGAATTCGCGACACGGACTGGAGCGTTGCTCATAAATTGAACAGCTGGTGGCTTTGCCCACTTCGCCTTCAAGGCTGCAGCAGCGCGCGGGTTTCTGATCGGTACCGATCATCGCCACGCGTGTGGGGTTGATCTGCACCACCAGGTCATCGGGCACGGTGCCGCCCGACGAGATGCACTCCCCCCAGAAGAAAGACACACGAAAGTATGAACAGCAGGCACCGCAATTCAGACACGGACTGGCTTCGGACATGGGCGTCATCATTAAGAAAGGTAAGAGGGGTGTACGGCGAGGCTCGCCATTCTAATCGCGCCATGGCCGTTTGGAAGAGGGGGGCGCACTTATATTTTTAGTCGGAAAAATCCCGTTACGCCGCCTGAAATTACGCACTATCAGCTTTACGAATCATTACAGACAACCGGCGCCCGCCTGATTATGTTGCAGACACCTGGGCAGGATGCATCGGGCATCGCTGCACTCATAACAATAAAAGAGACGGACCCATGCAGAACTCGACCCAAGCGACGAATGCCTGGCGCATTCTGTTCCTGCTGTTCCTCGCCAACCTGTTCAACTTCTTCGATCGCACCATTCCGGCGATCATCATTGAGCCCATTCGCATGGAATGGCACTTGAGCGACTTCCAGCTCGGCATCATCGGCACTGCCTTCACCATCATCTACGCCATCGCCGGCCTGCCCCTCGGGCGCCTGGCCGATACCGGCTCGCGCAGCAAGCTGATGGGTTGGGGGCTGTTCGCCTGGAGCGGCCTGACGGCAGTCAACGGCATGGTCGGCAGTTTCTGGACTTTTTTGCTGGTGCGCATGGGCATCGGGATCGGTGAGGCCAGCTATGCACCGGCGGCCAACTCGTTGATCGGCGACCTGTTTCCCGCGCACCGTCGGGCCCGGGCCATGGGGATTTTCATGCTGGGCCTGCCCTTGGGGCTGCTGCTGGCGTTTTTTACCATCGGCGCGATGGTCAAGGCGTTCGACAGTTGGCGTGCCCCGTTTTTCATCGCCGCCGTGCCGGGGTTGATCCTCGCGGTGTTCATGTTCTACATCAAGGAGCCCAAACGCGGCGCGGCGGAAACCGTGCACGTCTCCCAGGAACGCGTCGACCGCCCGATTCGTCGCGTGCTGGCGGTGCCGACCTTTCTCTGGTTGGTGCTGGCCGGGCTGTGTTTCAACTTTGCCACCTACGCCTGTAACTCGTTCCTGGTGCCGATGTTGCAACGCTATTTCCTGCTGCCGCTGCAGGATGCCGCCGTCGCCACCGGGGTGATTGTCGGCGTGACCGGCTTGGTCGGCCTGACCCTGGGCGGCTGGATCGCCGACAAGATCCATCAGCGCGTCGCCAATGGTCGGCTGTTGTTCGCCGCGTTCAGCCTGGTCATCTCCACCGTCACCACGGCCTGGGCGCTGCACGCCGGGCGTATCGAGATTGGCGTATTCGTGGCGCTGTTCAGTGTGGGCTGGCTGTTTGCCTATAACTTCTACACCTGCGTGTACACCGCGATCCAGGATGTGGTCGAGCCGCGCCTGCGGGCCACGGCGATGGCACTGTTTTTTGCCGGGCTGTATTTGCTGGGTGGGGGCATGGGGCCGATTGTGGTCGGTGGCTTGTCCGACCATTTTGCCCATTCGGCTATGTATGCGGCGGGGGCAGAACAGATGACCGAGGCGTACAAGGCGGTGGGGCTGCATGACGCCATGTACCTGATTCCGGTGGCGCTGTTTTTGACCCTGTTGTTTCTGTTCCAGGCGTCGCGCAGCTTTGTGCGGGATGCCAGGAAGATGAAGGAGGGGTTGGGCGCAGTGGAGGTGCCGGCTGCGGTGGCAACAGCCTGAGACCGAGATGGCTTCATCGCAGGCAAGCCAGCTCCCACAGGGGATTGCATTCCAAATGTGGGAGCCGGGCTTGCCCGCGATGAGGCCCTGAAAGCCACTAACAAAGGCCCGCATTGCGCGGGCCTTTTTTCAAGCAGCGATCAACCTGCGACCAATACCCGAATCGCTTCCAGACGCAAAGCCGCTTTATCCAGCATCGCCAAACCTTGCTCACGCTGGTTGCGCAGCGCGACCAGTTCACTGTCACGCACGGTCGGGTTGACCGCTTGCAACGCGGTCAGGCGTGCCAGTTCTTCGTCGGTGTCTGCGGCCAGGCGGCGTTTCGCTTCGGCGACGCGCTCGGCATGTTGCGGGGTGATCTTCGCTTCGCCGGCGTTGATCCGTGGCGTCAGCTGGTCGCGCTGGGCCTGGACGAACTTGTTGGCGCTGGCCCGCGGTACGCCTTCCAGCTGGTCGTTGAGGGTCACGAACGACACGCGGCTCGACAGGTCGTTGCCATTGGTGTCCAGCAGGCAGCGCAAGGCCGCCGGTGGCAGGTAACGGCCTAATTGCAACGAGCGCGGCGCGACTACTTCACTGACGTAAAGCAGCTCCAGCAATACGGTGCCCGGCTTGAGCGCTTTGTTCTTGATCAGCGCCACGGCGGTGTTGCCCATGGAGCCGGACAGCACGAGGTCCATGCCACCTTGCACCATCGGGTGTTCCCAGGTGATGAACTGCATGTCTTCGCGCGACAGCGCCTGGTCGCGGTCGTAGGTGATGGTCACGCCTTCGTCGTCGCCCAGGGGGAAGCTGGCGTCGAGCATTTTTTCGCTGGGCTTGAGGATCAGCGCGTTTTCCGAATGGTCTTCGCTGTCGATGCCGAACGCGTCGAACAGGGTTTCCATATAGATCGGCAGGGCGAATTGATCGTCTTGCTCCAGGATGGCTTCCACCAGCGCATCGCCTTCGCCGGCGCCGCCGGAGTTCAGCTCCAGCAGGCGGTCGCGGCCGGTGTGCAGCTCTTCTTCCAGACGCTCGCGCTCGGCACGGGCTTCATCGATCAGGGCTTGCCACTCGCCGTCGTCGGCGTTTTCCAGCAACGGCAGCAGGCGCGGGCCGAACTGATGCTGCAGGGCGTTACCGGTCGGGCAGGTGTTGAGAAACGCGTTGAGTGCCTCGTGGTACCACTGGAACAGACGCTCCTGCGGGCTGGTTTCCAGGTACGGTACGTGCAGTTCGATCACATGCTTCTGGCCGATCCGGTCCAGACGGCCGATCCGCTGTTCCAGCAGGTCGGGGTGGGACGGCAGGTCGAACAGCACCAGGTGGTGGGAGAACTGGAAGTTGCGGCCTTCACTGCCGATCTCGGAGCAGATCAGCACCTGGGCGCCGAACTCTTCGTCAGCGAAGTAGGCGGCGGCGCGGTCACGTTCGAGAATGTTCATGCCCTCGTGGAACACCGTGGCCGGAATGCCGGAGCGCACGCGCAGGGCGTCTTCCAGGTCCATGGCGGTTTCGGCATGGGCGCAGATCACCAGCACTTTGGTGCGCTTGAGCATTTTCAGCTGGTCGATCAGCCACTCGACGCGCGGGTCGAAGCGCCACCAGCGGTTTTCTTCCTCGATGTCCGGCTGCGACTGGAAGCTGACTTCCGGGTACAGCTCGGCGTGTTCGCCCAGCGGCAGTTCAAGGTATTCGTCCGGGTTCGGCAGCGGGTAGGCGTGCAGTTTGCGCTCCGGGAAGCCCTGCACCGCGGCGCGGGTGTTGCGGAACAGCACGCGGCCGGTGCCGTGGCGGTCGAGCAGTTCACGCACCAGGCGGGCGCTGGCTTCGGTGTCGCCATCGTTGACGGCGGTCAGCAGCGCTTCGCCTTCGTTGCCGAGGAAACCCTGGATGGTCTGGTGGGCGGCCGGTGACAGACGGCCCTTGTCCAGCAGTTCCTGCACGGCTTCGGCCACCGGGCGGTAGTTCTCGCTCTCGGCGCGGAAGGCGGCGAGGTCGTGGAAGCGGTTCGGGTCCAGCAGGCGCAGGCGTGCGAAGTGGCTGTCCTGGCCCAGTTGTTCCGGGGTGGCGGTGAGCAGCAACACGCCAGGAATGACCTCGGCCAGTTGCTCGACCAGCGCGTATTCCGGGCTGACCTTGTCTTCATGCCAGACCAGGTGGTGGGCTTCGTCGACCACCATCAAGTCCCAACCGGCGGCGAACAGCGCATCCTGGGCCTTTTCGTCATCCACCAGCCACTCCAGGGCCACGAGCGCGAGCTGGGTGTCTTCGAACGGGTTGGTGGCATCGCTTTCGATAAAGCGCTCTTCGTCGAACAGCGCTACTTGCAGGTTGAAGCGGCGGCGCATTTCCACCAGCCACTGGTGCTGCAGGTTTTCCGGCACCAGGATCAGCACGCGGCTGGCGCGGCCCGAGAGCAGTTGGCGATGGATCACCAGGCCGGCTTCGATGGTCTTGCCCAGGCCCACTTCGTCGGCCAGCAATACCCGTGGCGCGATACGGTCGGCGACTTCACGGGCAATGTGCAATTGGTGGGCAATCGGTTGCGCACGTACGCCACCCAAGCCCCACAACGACGACTGCAATTGGCGGCTGGTGTGTTCCAGGGTGTGGTAGCGCAGCGAGAACCAGGCCAGCGGGTCGATCTGCCCGGCGAACAGGCGGTCGCTGGCCAGGCGGAACTGGATGAAGTTGGACAGTTGGGTTTCCGGCAGGGTGACCTGTTCGTTCTGCCCGTTGAGGCCGTGGTAAACCAGCAGGCCGTCGACGTCGTCGACTTCCTGCACGGTCATCTTCCAGCCTTCGAAATGGGTGATGGAGTCACCCGGCGAAAACCTCACGCGGGTGAGGGGCGCATTCCGTAGCGCATACTGGCGGGTGTCGCCAGTGGCCGGATAGAGCACGGTCAACAAGCGGCCGTCCTGTGCCAGAACGGTGCCTAACCCCAGCTCTGCTTCGCTGTCACTAATCCAGCGTTGCCCCGGTTGATACTGCTGCGCCATGCTGCCTGACTCCCGCCGTGAAAAAGCCGACTATCTTAACGGAACAAGCCCCCCAGCCAAAGGACTCTGACAAAAACTACTCCGTTTGGGTGAAGCTTCGGAAGCCGAATCGACGGGTGGCGGGCACTTGCGAGTGTCGACTGGGTCACAGGTTGGCGAGCGGGCGCTCAAGTCAGCCTGCGCCCCGCCGACAGCCTGTTGACCAGGAGAATTAACCTTATGTTGCCACCCATGCTGCCCGTCAACGTTGTGCCGGTCACGTCACAACTTGACCCGGTGCGCCAGAAGCCGGATATACCGCCCGTGGTGCCAGTGCAGCCGGGTTCCAACGAAAGCACCATCGACCTGAAAAAGGGCGATGCCGAGCAGTCGACCTTTCTGTTGCGCGAAGAACAGCGTCGTCAGCAGGAGCAACAAAAGCGCCGGCGCGAAGCCGACGAAGACCCGGAGCAGCACCTGGCGATCCCTGGCAACGAGCTTAACGCCGACAACACTGTGCCCGTGGTGCCGCTGATCGAAGACGCACCGCGCCAGGGCTTGTGGGTGGACGTCGAAGTCTAGGCGCTGTACGAAAAGCCTAGTCGCGCAACTCCCGCAGGGCCGCCAGCAACAGCTCGATGTCGTCATCGGTGTTGAGCGGGCTGACGGAAATCCGCGCAATGCTGTTCAGACCCCGTGCCTGCATATCCAGCGGGGTATACGCCACGCCGTTGGCGCCGATATTGATCCGCTTCAATCCCAGTCGCCGCTTGAGCTCGAAGGCCTCCCAACCGGCCAGGTTGAAGGCGATCAGGCCTGAGTGGGTCGTTCCCAAATCATGCAGGCTGATGCCCGGGATCTGACGCAGGGCTGTACGAATCCGTTCGCTGGTCTGGGCAACCCGCTGCCATGCCCGCTCGATACCCAGTCGATTCATCTCTTGCAAGGCATTCCCCAGGCCGGCCAGCAGGGCGAGGGACGCTTCGCTGGTTTCAAAGCGCCGGGCGTCGTTGCGCAGGTCGAAACCCTGGGCATTCCAGGGCGCCGAAAACACATCGCGCTGGGCCGGCTCAAGGCGGTGCAGGAACTCCGGCCGCACATACAGCAACGCCGTGCCCCGTGGCCCGCGCAGGTGTTTGCGGCCTGCCGACTTGAGCACATCGCAGTGCAGCGCCTTGACATCCACCGGTATCTGGCCGACGGCCTGCCCGGCATCGATGAAGTAGGGGATGCCGTGACGCCGGGCTACTTCGCCGATGGCCTGGGCCGGGTTGATCAGGCCGCCATTGGCCGGCAGCCAGGTGAGGTCGATCAGTTTGACGTGGTCATCGATCATCGCCTCCAGCGCAATCGGGCAGACCGCGCCGCTGTCATCACACGGGATGACTTCCACGCGGGCCCCGGCTTGCACCGCCAGTTCCATGCTGGCCAGGTTGCCGCCCCATTCGTGACGCCCGACCAGAATTCGGTCGCCAGGCTGCCACCGCCCCAGCGCCTGGAACGCCAGGCTCCAGGCGCTCGAACCACTGCTGGCAAAGGCAATCGAAGACGCCGGCGCGTTGAGCAGTTGTCCGGCAGCGCGTCGGGCTTTTTCCACCAGCACCGCGCCGTGTTCGCCGGCCTCCATCGGGCCGTCGCGGGCTTCGCGTTGCAGTTGCTCGGTGACTGCGTCGAGGGTCGCCTGGCTGGGCAGGGACGCACCGGCATGGTTGAAGTGCACGATGCCGGACTGGCAGCCAGGCGTGTCGTCCCGCAGATGCTGGACTTCCAGCGGGCTCACGGCTGCAGCTCGAAAATCGCGTCAACCTCCACCGCTACGCCGGCGGGCAGGCTGGACACCCCAACGGCGGTGCGCACATGACGGCCCTGGTCGCCGAGGGCGTTGACCAGCAGATTCGAGGCGCCATTGGCCACGACGCTCTGTTGCTTGAAGTCACCGCTGCTGGCGATGAATACGCCCAGGCGCACGGTGCGGACCAGCCGCGACAGGTCATCCCCGAGTGCGTGGCTCAATTGCCCCAACAGACCCAGCGCCGCGAGCTCGGCGGCCTGGGCGCCTTCGGCATCGCTGAGGGATTCGCCCAGCCGACCGATAAAGGCAGGCTTGCCGTCGATCAACGGGATTTGCCCGGAGATGAACAGCTGGTTCTGGCTGATCACGTGGTTGATGTAGTTGGCGATCGGCTGGCTGGGTGTTGGCAAGCTCAGGCCGAGGCCTTGTACACGTTGGCGGATGGAAGTACTCATGGCGAAATCCTCAGGGTTGACGAGGTTTCAGCATGGCGGTCGTGCGATGGAGCGACAAACGGATAGATCTCACACGACGTATCGAAAAAACTCACGCGTCGGCGCAGGCGTCCTTCAGCCAGTCGCTGAAGCACCGCGCCGCTTCGCTGATCGGTGCTTGAGGGGCGATCAGCCAGTAGCCGATATCGCTGTGAAACGGCGGCCAATCGAAGGCTTCCACCAGGCTGCCGTCCTGGAGCCGGCGTTCGATCAAATGGTGGCGGCCCATGGCGATGCCTTGGCCGGCCACGGCGGCTTCGACCACGATGTTGTAGTCGTGCAGCATCACCCGAGGGTGGCGTTCCAGATCGACCTGATAGTGGGCAGACCAATCCGTCCACTCGAAAGGGCGGTGCGAGGTGGCCATCAACAGCGGGCCGTTGTGCAATTGGCTGGCCTTGAACCCTGGGCTGCATACGGGAGAGATGATTTCTGCCATCAGTCGTGTGGCCTGTACGTCGGGCCAGTCTCCCTTGCCATAGCGGATAGCCAGGTCGACCTCGGCGGCAGCGACGTTCGCCAGTTGAATCGCCGGTAACAGCTCCACCTGGATATGCGGGTAGCGGCTGAGAAACCCCGCCAGTCGCGGTGCCAACCATAGCGTGGCAAAGGAGGCGAGCAGACCGATGCGCAGCACCGTGGCGCTGGGCGTTTCCCGTTGGGTTCGGGTGGCGGCGGCGATGGCGTCCAGGGCGGGGCGGATCTCGTCGTAATAGTGTTGACCGTCTGTCGTCAGATCAATGGCACGGGTGCGTCGGATAAATAAGGGTTTACCCAGGTACTGTTCGAGCTTTTGCACCTGGTGACTCAAGGCGCTCTGGGTTACCGACAATTCATTCGCCGCCTTGATAAAGCTCAAGTGCCGCGCCACGGCTTCAAAGGCGCGCAGGGCCAACAGCGGGGGAAGGTTGTTGTGCAGTGCCATCAGCGTGCTTCTATCGAACCTGGAGACATGGCGATTTTGGGCGATGACCTGCCGTTTGTCGCGCGCTGAATTTGCCGTAACGTAGGAGAGGCCGCATTATTGAGCCAATCCCGCCACGACGTAAGCCAAGCCATGAGTGATGATGACAAGCTGATCGACCTGAATGCCGAGCGTGCCAAACGTATTCACGACCTCAACGACAAACGTTTGAATGAAGTACGCCAGGCGTTTGAGCAGGCGATGCCGCTGGGCAAAAGCAAGAAAAAGTCGAAGAACAAACCGAAAAAGCGTTGAAGCGACTTGCATCTCTTGATGCAGGTCAGCAGTTGCCTTTCTTTACGCCCCTTTGCGGGCGACATTGATCCCCGTCAATTTTTCAAACCGCGTTCTCCATTAACTTAGCCCTATCGCAACAGGGCAAGTGCAGGAGGCCGATCATGTTTTTCGACAATGTGGTCTTCGCCGGAGTGCTGACGGTCAGCCTCATGGTGATGTTTTTTGCAGGGTTTGGAATTTTTATCTGGAGAGACGCGAATAAGCGCAACAAGCGCTGAGTCGCTTCGGATACAGGGGCACGCAAGGCATTTTGGGCGACTTCGGTCGCCCTTTTTTTTGCCTGCTATTTAACAAACGAAGATCAACTGTGGGAGCCGGGCTTGCCCGCGATAGTGGAGTGTCAGTCGATGATGTTTTGGCTGGCACCGTGCAATCGCGGGCAAGCCCGGCTCCCACAATTGGACCTTGACGGATTTAAAGTCAGGCAATAAAAAAAGGTGCGAACCTCGCGGATCGCACCTTTTTTATTGCGGGCGTTTTATCAACTGCCCAGCGCCTTGGACGCCAGCCAGAACAACCCGGCCGACAGGCCCACGGTGGCGGGCAGGGTGAGTACCCAGGCCATCAGGATGGTCTTCACGGTGCCGCCTTGCAGGCCGCTCTTGTTGGCGACCATGGTGCCGGCCACGCCCGAGGACAGTACGTGGGTGGTGGACACCGGCAGGCTGAAGATGTTGGCCAGGCCGATCATGCTGGCGGTGGTGATCTGGGCCGACATGCCCTGGGCATAGGTCATGCCCTGCTTGCCGATCTTTTCACCAATGGTCAGTACCACGCGTTTCCAGCCGACCATGGTGCCCAGGCCCAAAGCCAGTGCCACGGCGAGGATCACCCAGAACGGGGCGTATTCGGTGGTGGCGGTCAGGTCCTTGCGCAACTTGTCGAGGTCGGACTTCTCACGCGCATCCAGGCCCGGCAACTTGCCGACTTTCTTCGCGGTGTCGTCCAGGCACAGCAAGTAACGGCGCACTTCGATACGGTGTTCGGCGGTCAGCGAGTGATAGTCGGAAACACCTTTGAGGGTGCTGACCAGCGCATTGATGGTTGGCTCGGTCTGCTGCGGGTTGCACTGGAACTTGCCGGGCAGGTCGTCTTTCACGCTTTTGCCCAAGGCCAGGAACTCGCCGAGGGTCGCGTTATTGCGCTGATAGAACTGGCTCAGGTGCACGGTGGCGTCGCGGGTGCGTTCGATCTGGTAAGTGGTGCTGCCCAGGTCGAGTACGAATTGCGCCGGAACGATGCCGATCAGCACCAGCATGATCAGGCCGATACCCTTCTGGCCGTCGTTGGAACCGTGCACGAAACTCACGGCCATGGCGGAAATCACCAGGACCAGGCGGTTCCAGAAGGGCGGGTGCTTCTTGTCGTCGAGCTTGCGGCGCTGGTCCGGGGTTTTGTGCATCTTGGACAGCGGGCGCCACCATTTGAGGCCGATCAGCACCAGTGCGGCGACCAGGAAGCCCGCCATTGGCGAGAACACCAGGGAGGCGCCGATATCGATCGCTTTCTGCCAGTTCACCCCGTCCGCCAGGGGAATGTCGTTGATCAGGGCGTTGGCCAGACCGACGCCGAGGATCGAACCGATCAGGGTATGGGAGCTGGAAGCGGGAATACCGAAGTACCAGGTCCCCAGGTTCCAGGTGATGGCGGCTGCCAGCAACGAGAAGACCATGGCCAGGCCGTGGCCGGTGTTCACATTGATCAGCAACTCCACCGGCAGCAAGTGCACGATGGCGTAGGCGACACCCACACCGCCGAGCAGCACGCCGAGGAAGTTGAACACCCCGGAGAAGAACACGGCCAGGTGAGGTGGCATGGCTTTGGTGTAGATGACTGTGGCCACCGCGTTAGCGGTGTCATGAAAGCCATTGATGAACTCGAAGGCGAGGACAAAGGCCAGGGCGAGCAACAGGCTCACTAGAACCCAAGCATCCAGTCCGCTGAATAAATCGATCATGAAGGTTTTCTGACCCGGTCGTAAGGGGGCGCGATTATGCCAGAAAACCTTGGTAATCGATGCACTAGCTGCTCATCGGTAACAATCTTCAATGAAAAAAAACTTGGGAATCCCATGCATCCCAGGGTTTACGGGGCTTTGACAAGTCTTTGATTTATAAAGCCTGGGCCGAGTGGCAGGGCGTTTTGTCATCAAAACGTCAAGTCTGAAACATTTGTATGAAATTTCACCGCTGACCGAGAGAGGCAAGCTTTCCGACTGCTAGCCATAAGCCAGCTACCGAGGCTTGACCAAGGGCTCGAACCGAAGGGCTCAGGGCTCGTCGGCCTTGAGTTCCTGTTCAATCTTCTGGATTTCCTGAGCGAAGGCCTGATCGAGCAGGCTGGCTCGTTTGCGCCAGGGTTTGCGTTCAGGTTCCGGTTGGGCGGCGTAAGTGGTGACTTCTCCGCCGTAAACATCCTTGTAACGTTGCTCCTGGCGCTCAAGTTCCGCGCGCAGTTCATCTTTCGTCACAGTATTACCTAATTAAGTTGAGGGTCATGACAGTAGAGCGTTATTCCTGAATACCGACCGCGAGGTATTTCAAATTGAACCCTTCAAGTTTGAAACAGGCCGGGCGGTGACTCTTGCCGGCTGTCCTTCCGGACAGATACTTGCGAACTGCTGTGCACGGTGTGTGCAGGAGTGGCGAAGTCCGATCCCGGTATGAGCAGCGCTGAACGCCATACAGGCCGTAGTATAACGATGCATTCGAATAAAACTATCACTCTGAAGTTAAAAACTGCCCACTTTGTGTGAGCGTTTTGTTACACGACAGCGTCGGAACTTGTTGAGTTTCTGGCGCCATGAATCTTACGGGCATCCAAGCGCATTACAGCAAACTTCCACTTTAAGGGGGCAGCACGATAGTGCGTGTCAAAATTGCGATAATCGAATGGCTGTCCGATAATCGCACAATGTTGCCGATGCCGTCTTGTGCATCCCGACAGGCGCGGCTTGTAATAGCCGCCAACCCTCCCAGTGGTCAAAAACAAGAGAAAGGATCCCGAGATGAACGATCAATTGCGCAACTCCTTCGCGTCAGTGGCGCCCCCGATCGTTGCCTCCCCGGCCAAGCGCATCCAGGCCCTTACCGGCGATCCGGACTTCATGACCTCCCTGGCCCGGGGCCTTGCCGTGGTGCAGGCGTTCCAGGAGCGCAAGCGTCACCTGACCATTGCCCAGATCAGTCACCGTACGGAAATCCCCCGCGCCGCCGTGCGCCGATGCCTGCACACCCTGATCAAACTCGGCTACGCCACCACCGACGGACGTACTTACTCACTGCTGCCCAAGGTCCTGACCCTGGGTCATGCCTATTTGTCGTCCACACCCCTGGCGGTGTCGGCCCAGCCCTATCTGGACCGCATGAGCGAGCAACTGCACGAAGCCTGCAACATGGCTACCCTCGAAGGCGACGACATCCTCTACATCGCCCGTTCGGCCACCACTCAGCGCCTGATTTCCGTGGACCTGTCGGTCGGTGGCCGGCTGCCGGCGTATTGCACGTCCATGGGCCGCATCCTGTTGGCGGCACTGGATGACGCTTCGCTGCAGGACTACCTCGACCATGCCGACCTGCAAACCAAGACCAGCCGCACCCTCACCACGCCCCAGGCCTTGTTCGAATGCTTGCAGCAAGTGCGACAGCAGGGTTGGTGCATCGTCGATCAGGAATTGGAGCAGGGGCTGCGGTCCATTGCGGTGCCGGTGTATGACGCGTCCGGCCAGGTGCTGGCGGCGCTCAACGTCAGCACCCACGCGGCCCGGGTCAGCCGCAGCGAGCTGGAGCAGCGATTCCTGCCGAGCATGCTCAGTGCCAGCCGTGAGTTGAGCGCGCAGCTGTTTGCCTAAGTGTTCGGTGATCGCACAGATCCCGGTCTGATGAATTGACGGTGTTTCCCCCGGCTTATTAATGTGCGGCAGCGCTCCCAGAGTGCTCCATAACAACGATGGCCGCAGGTCGTCAGCCCGCCCCCGGTGTGGAAATAAAAATAATGAATCAGCCTTCTGTCGGTACTCCCCTGGACGTGCAGTCCTTTATCAACGCCCAGCCACTGTCGCGCTATCAGTGGCGCGTGGTGATCCTGTGTTTCCTGATCGTTTTCCTCGATGGCCTCGACACCGCCGCCATGGGCTTTATTGCGCCGGCCCTGTCCCAGGACTGGGGCATCGACCGCGCAAGCCTCGGCCCGGTGATGAGTGCCGCATTGATCGGCATGGTGTTCGGTGCCCTGGGTTCCGGCCCGCTGGCCGACCGTTTTGGCCGCAAAGTCGTGCTGGTGGGCGCGGTGCTGGTGTTCGGTGCCTTCAGCCTGGCGTCAGCCTACAGCAGCAACGTCGACCAGCTGCTGGTGCTGCGTTTCCTCACCGGGCTGGGCCTGGGCGCCGGCATGCCGAATGCCACCACGCTGCTGTCCGAATACACGCCTGAACGGCACAAGTCGCTGTTGGTCACCAGCATGTTTTGTGGTTTCAACCTGGGCATGGCCGGTGGCGGGTTTATTTCGGCCAAGCTGATCCCGGCGTTCGGCTGGCATGCGCTGTTGATGATCGGTGGGATCCTCCCGCTGATATTGGTGGTGGTCCTGATGCTGTGGCTGCCGGAGTCGGCGCGTTACCTGGTGGTGCGCAACCGGGGCACGGACAAGGTGCGCAAAACCCTGTCGCCCATCGAGCCCGGCATCGTTGCCCAGGCCACCAGCTTCAGCGTGCCCGAGCAAAAAACCGTCAAGGCTCGCAATGTGTTCGCGGTGATTTTCTCCGGTACCTACAGCGCCGGCACCTTGCTGCTGTGGCTGACTTATTTCATGGGCCTGGTCATCGTGTACCTGCTGACCAGCTGGCTGCCGACCCTGATGCGTGACAGTGGCGCGAGCCTGGAGCAGGCCGCGTTCATCGGTGCGCTGTTCCAGTTCGGTGGCGTGTTGAGCGCGGTCGGTGTGGGCTGGGCGATGGATCGCTTCAATCCCCACAAGGTTATCGGCACTTTCTACCTGCTGGCCGGGGTGTTTGCCTACGCGGTGGGACAGAGCCTGGGCAACATCACGCTGCTGGCGACGCTGGTGCTGATCGCCGGGATGTGCGTCAACGGCGCGCAATCGGCGATGCCCTCCCTGGCGGCACGTTTCTACCCCACCCAGGGTCGCGCCACCGGTGTGTCGTGGATGCTTGGCATTGGTCGCTTCGGCGCCATCCTGGGGGCCTGGATGGGCGCCACGCTGCTGGGCCTGGGCTGGAACTTCGAACAGGTGCTCACCGCGTTGGTGATTCCCGCTGCGCTGGCCACTGCGGCAGTGGTGATCAAGGGGCTGGTCAGCCACGCCGACGCCACCTGAGGCCCGACGCGGTAAAAATGTGGGAACAACCAATGTGGGAGCGGGCTTCCACATGCACCGTGTGGATCCGGATGGTTAGCAAGATAACAATCCGTTCGATAATCGAACACTGAGTCGATTATCGGATTGTTTGACCCATTTCCCCGGCTTAACCTTCAAGCACTTCGGCGCCACCTCAGCGCCTTTTTCGATCCACACCGGGAGCCCGAACCCCATGGCTGAAATTCTTGCGCTGCGCGACGCGGTGAAGCACTTCGTGAACGACGGCGATACCGTTGCACTGGAAGGCTTCACCCACCTGATCCCTACGGCAGCGGGTCATGAAATCATTCGTCAGGGCAAGAAAGACCTGACGTTGGTGCGCATGACGCCTGACCTGATCTACGACCAGTTGATCGGCGCCGGTTGTGCCCGCAAGTTGATTTTCTCCTGGGGCGGCAACCCGGGCGTGGGCTCACTGCATCGCCTGCGTGACGCGGTGGAGAAGCAATGGCCGCAACCGCTGGAAATCGAAGAACACAGCCACGCTGACCTGGCCAATGCCTACGTCGCCGGCGCTTCCGGCCTGCCGTTCGCCGTGCTGCGTGCCTACGCCGGCTCCGACCTGCCCAAGGTCAACCCGTTGATCAAGAGCGTGACCTGCCCGTTCACCGGCGAAGTGCTGGCGGCGGTGCCTTCAGTGCGTCCGGACGTCACGGTGATCCACGCGCAAAAAGCCGACCGCAAGGGCAACGTACTGCTGTGGGGCATTCTGGGGGTGCAGAAGGAAGCGGCCCTGGCAGCCAAACGCTGCATCGTGACCGTCGAGGAGATCGTCGATGACCTGAACGCCCCGATGAATGCCTGTGTGTTGCCGACCTGGGCACTGACCGCCGTGTGCCATGTGCCAGGCGGCGCGCACCCGTCCTACGCCCACGGTTACACCGAGCGCGACAACCGCTTTTATCAGGCGTGGGACCCGATTGCCCGTGACCGTGGGACTTTTACCGCCTGGATCGACGAATACATCCACGGCACCGCCGACTTCAGTGAATTCCAGGCCAAGCTGGCCACCGCGCAGGAGGCTCAGTAATGGCTTACTCCACCAATGAAATGATGACCGTCGCCGCGGCGCGCCGCCTCAAGAACGGCTCCGTCTGCTTTGTCGGCATCGGCCTGCCGTCCAAGGCCGCCAACCTGGCGCGCCTGACCTCGTCGCCGGACGTGGTGCTGATCTACGAATCCGGCCCGATTGGCGCCAAACCCTCGGTGCTGCCGCTGTCCATCGGTGACGGCGAACTGGCCGAAACCGCGGATACCGTGGTGCCGACCGGCGAGATCTTTCGCTACTGGCTGCAGGGCGGACGTATCGACGTAGGCTTCCTCGGTGCGGCCCAGGTCGACCGTTTCGGCAACATCAACACCACCGTGGTGGGTGACTATCATCAGCCCAAGGTTCGTTTGCCGGGTGCCGGTGGCGCGCCGGAAATCGCCGGTTCCGCCAAGAGCGTGCTGATCATCCTCAAGCAGTCGGCGCGCTCGTTTGTCGACAAGCTGGACTTCATCACCTCGGTCGGTCACGGCGAAGGCGGCGATTCGCGCAAACGCCTCGGCCTGCCGGGCGCCGGGCCTGTAGGCATCATTACCGACCTGTGCATCATGGAGCCGGAAGCCGGCACCCATGAATTCGTGGTCACCGCGCTGCACCCTGGCGTGACCCGCGAGCAAGTGGTGGCCGCGACCGGCTGGCCGATTCGGTTTGCCGCTGAAGTGAGCACCACTGCCGAACCCACCGAAATCGAATTGACGGCCTTGCGCGACCTCGAAGCCCGCACCGCCGCAGCCCATGGCCAAGCGCCGGGAGAAGCCTGATGCGCGACGTATTTATCTGTGACGCCATTCGTACCCCCATCGGCCGTTTCGGCGGGGGCCTGTCCACCGTGCGTGCCGACGACCTGGCGGCGCTGCCGATCAAGGCACTGATCGAGCGCAACCCGTCGGTGGACTGGAGCGCGGTGGATGAAGTGTTCCTCGGCTGCGCCAACCAGGCCGGTGAAGACAACCGCAACGTGGCGCGCATGGCGCTGTTGCTGGCCGGGTTGCCGGACAGCATTCCGGGTGTGACCCTCAACCGCCTGTGCGCTTCGGGCATGGATGCGATCGGCACCGCTTTCCGTGCCATCGCCAGTGGGGAAATGGAGTTGGCGCTGGCCGGTGGCGTCGAGTCGATGTCCCGCGCGCCGTTCGTGATGGGCAAGGCCGACACGGCGTTTTCACGCAACATGAAGCTGGAAGACACCACCATCGGCTGGCGTTTCATCAACCCGCTGATGAAGGCCCAGTACGGCGTGGATGCGATGCCGCAAACCGCCGACAACGTCGCTGACGACTACAAGGTATCCCGTGCCGACCAGGACGCCTTCGCCCTGCGCAGCCAACAACGCACCGCTGCCGCGCAGGCGGCCGGGTTCTTCGCCGAAGAGATCGTGCCGGTGCGCATCGCTCATAAAAAAGGCGAGACCCTCGTTGAACACGATGAACACCCACGGGCCGACACCACCCTGGAAGCGTTGACCAGACTCAAACCGGTCAATGGCCCGGACAAGACGGTCACCGCCGGCAATGCCTCCGGCGTGAATGACGGGGCGGCGGCGTTGATCCTGGCTTCCGCCGAGGCGGTCAAGCAACACGGCCTGACCGCCCGCGCCCGTGTGCTGGGCATGGCCAGCGCCGGTGTGGCGCCGCGTGTGATGGGCATCGGCCCGGTTCCGGCGGTTCGCAAGCTGGTGGAGCGCCTCGGCCTGGCGGTGACCGATTTCGACGTGATCGAACTCAACGAAGCCTTCGCCAGCCAAGGCTTGGCGGTGTTGCGCGAGCTGGGCATCGCCGACGACGCGCCGCAGGTCAACCCGAACGGCGGCGCGATCGCCCTTGGCCACCCGCTGGGCATGAGCGGCGCGCGCCTGGTGTTGACCGCCTTGCATCAGTTGGAAAAAACCGGCGGCCGCAAGGGCCTTGCGACCATGTGCGTGGGTGTCGGCCAAGGCCTGGCCCTGGCCATTGAACGCATCTAACAAGAGAGGATGGCTTCATGAGTGACAAGCCCGGTTACCGGCGCCCGCAAGCGGGCACTCAACCTGATTACCTGCACCCGGCCTATCAGTCGACGAACCTGCGTTCGCCGTCCAAGCCGCTGGTGTTTCTGCCCCATTCCCTGTCGGAAATCACCGGCCCGACCATCGGCGCCGAGCGGGTCAACCCGAAGGACAACGACCTCACTGCCCAGCATGACGGCGAGCCCCAGGGCGAGCGCATCATCATTCACGGGCGCGTGCTGGATGAAAACGGCCTGCCGGTGCCGGGCATTCTCGTGGAGATCTGGCAGGCCAACGCCGCCGGGCGCTACAACCACAAGCGCGACCTGCACGACGCGCCGTTGGACCCGAACTTCAGCGGCACCGGACGCACCGTCACCGACGCCGATGGCTGGTACCAGTTCCAGACCATCAAGCCTGGCGCCTACCCGTGGGGCAACCACCACAACGCGTGGCGCCCGGCGCACATCCACTTTTCGCTGTTCGGCCCCAGCGTGCTGACGCGACTGGTCACACAGATGTACTTCCCCGGCGACCCGCTGCTGGAATATGACCCGATCTACAACTGCGTACCGGACACCTCGGCCAAGGAACGCTTGATCGCGCGTTTCGACCTGGAAAAAACCATTCCTTCCTATGCCCTCGGCTACCGCTGGGACATCGTCCTGCGTGGCCGCGACGCTACGCCGATGGAGAAATGAGATGACACTCAACGCGACCACGTCCCATACCGTCGGGCCGTATTACCACATCGGCCTGACCTGGCTGAACCGCGAAGACCTGACCACTGCCGCCACCCTCGGCGAGCGCGTGGCGATCAGCGGTCAGGTGGTGGATGGCAATGGCGATGTCGTCAATGACGCCATGCTCGAGGTCTGGCAGGCCAATGCCGCCGGCAAATACGACCACCCGGAAGATGAGCAGGACAAGGCTGTAGACCCCAGCTTCGAAGGCTTTGGACGGGTGCCGGTCGATGGGGAAGGGCGGTTTCGCTTCACCACCATCAAGCCCGGCGCCGTGCCGGGATTGCACGGCACCACCCAAGCGCCGCACCTGGTGGTGCTGGTGTTTGCCCGTGGGTTGGTGAAGCACCTGTTGACGCGGATTTATTTTGACGGTGAAGCGCTGAATGGCGATGACCCGCTGCTCGGGTGTGTGCCGTCAGAACGGCGCAACACCTTGATTGCCAAGCCTGATGCAGAGGGTGTGCATCAGTGGAATGTGATCTTGCAGGGCACGGACAGGGAGACGGTGTTCTTCGATTATTGAGTTGGTCTTGAGGGCCCCATCGCAGGCAAGCCCGCTCCCACATTTCGAATGTATTCACAAATCAAATTGTGGGAGCGGGCTTGCCCGCGATGACGCCCGTTCAAACAACCCCTATCCAAAAGTCTGCTTGCGGAACATGGTTGTTGCAAAGTATGTCTAGGCTATACCCGTTCCCACTGAGTGAAAAAAACATGACAACAACAACGAGTCACTACACCGGAGAAGAACGCAGCAAACGGATTTTTGCAATTGTCGGGGCCTCCTCCGGCAACCTGGTCGAATGGTTCGACTTCTACGTTTATGCCTTCTGTGCCATCTACTTTGCCCCGGCGTTTTTCCCGTCGGACGACCCCACGGTCCAACTGCTCAACACCGCCGGCGTGTTCGCCGCCGGGTTCCTGATGCGGCCTATCGGCGGCTGGCTGTTTGGCCGGGTGGCCGACAAACATGGTCGCAAAAACTCGATGATGATCTCGGTGCTGATGATGTGCGCCGGCTCGCTGGTCATCGCCTTTCTGCCCACCTACAAGGACATCGGTGCCTGGGCCCCGGCGTTGCTGTTGGTGGCGCGGCTGTTCCAGGGCCTGTCGGTGGGCGGCGAATACGGCACCACTGCGACTTACATGAGTGAGGTCGCGCTCAAGGGCCAACGCGGTTTCTTCGCCTCCTTCCAGTACGTGACCCTGATCGGCGGGCAACTGCTGGCGGTGCTGGTGGTGGTGATCCTGCAACAGATCCTCAGCGAAGAAGAGCTGCGGGCCTGGGGCTGGCGGATTCCGTTCGTGATCGGCGCCATTGCCGCCGTGATTTCGTTGTTGCTGCGCCGCTCCCTGAAGGAAACCACCAGCAAGGAAATGCGTCAGGACAAGGACGCCGGCAGCATGGCCGCGCTGTTCCGTCATCACAAAGCCGCGTTTATTACTGTGCTGGGTTATACCGCCGGTGGCTCGCTGATTTTCTACACCTTTACCACCTACATGCAGAAGTACCTGGTGAACACCGCCGGGATGCACGCCAAGACCGCCAGCTACATCATGACCGGCGCGCTGTTCCTGTACATGTGCATGCAGCCGTTGTTCGGCATGCTCTCCGACAAGATCGGTCGACGTAATTCGATGCTCTGGTTCGGTGCCCTCGGCACACTGTGCACCGTGCCGATCCTGCTGACGCTGAAGACCGTGACCAGCCCGTTCCTGGCCTTTGTGCTGATCTCCCTGGCCCTGGCCATCGTGAGTTTCTACACCTCCATCAGCGGCCTGGTGAAAGCGGAAATGTTCCCGCCTCACGTGCGTGCCCTGGGTGTGGGCCTGGCGTATGCGGTGGCCAACGCAATCTTTGGTGGCTCGGCGGAATATGTGGCCCTGGGCCTCAAGTCCATGGGCATGGAAAACACCTTCTACTGGTACGTCACCGGCATGATGGCCGTGGCCTTCCTGTTCAGCCTGCGCCTGCCGAAACAGGCGGAGTACTTGCACCACGATCTGTAAGGGACGCGTTATGACACTGCGCACGGGCAATCAATTGTTCGACGCTTACTTCACGACGGGCAGCATGGCCGAGGTGTTCTGCGACCAGGGCCGGCTTCAGGGCATGCTGGATTTCGAAGCGGCGCTGGCCCGGGCCCAGGCCCGGGTGGGAGTGATTCCCCAGGCCGCCGTCGCGCCGATCGCCCAGGCTTGCCTGGCCTCGCTGTACGACGTGGATGCCCTCGGCGTGGCGATTGCCACGGCGGGGAATTCGGCGATTCCGCTGGTGAAAGCGTTGGGCACCTTGATTGCCGCAGAAGATGCCGGGGCCGAGCGTTACGTACATCTGGGCGCGACCAGCCAGGATGTGATGGACACCGGCCTGGTGCTGCAACTGCGGCGGGCGTTGGCGCTGATTGAGAAGGACCTGGCGCGCCTGGGCGATGTTCTGGCCGCCCAGGCCCAGCGTTATGCCGCTGTTCCCCTGGCCGGGCGGACCTGGTTGCAGCACGCAACGCCCGTCACCCTGGGGATGAAGATCGCCGGTTGGCTGGGGGCGGTGACGCGTAGCCGGCAGCGACTTGCCGAGCTGAAACCGCGCCTGCTGGTGCTGCAGTTCGGTGGCGCGTCCGGCACCCTGGCGGCGCTGGGCGAGCAGGCCATGCCGGTGGCCGCGGCGTTGGCCGAAGAGCTACAACTGGGACTGCCCGAACAACCCTGGCACACCCAGCGTGACCGTCTGGTGGAGTTCGCCAGTGTGTTGGGCCTGATCGCCGGCAGCCTCGGCAAGCTGGGGCGTGATGTGAGTTTGTTGATGCAGACCGAAGCGGCGGAAGTCTTCGAGCCCTCGGCGCCGGGCAAGGGCGGCTCGTCCACCATGCCCCACAAGCGCAACCCGGTGGGCGCGGCGGTGTTGATCAGCGCTGCGACCCGAGTGCCCGGGCTGGTGGCGACGATGTTCAGCGCCATGCCCCAGGAACACGAGCGCAGCCTGGGCCTGTGGCATGCCGAATGGGAGACCCTGCCGGAGATTTGCCGTGTGGTTTCCGGTGCACTGCAACAGGCGTTGCTGGTGAGCGAAGGCCTGGAAGTCGACGCCGAGCGCATGGGAAAAAATCTCGACCTGACCCAGGGGCTGGTGCTGGCCGAAGCGGTGAGCATTGTGCTCGCCCAGCGCCTGGGTCGCGAGACCGCGCACCATCTGCTGGAGCAAGCCTGCAAGCGTGCCGTTGCGCAAGGGCGGCATTTGCGTGCGGTGCTGGCCGATGAGCCGCAGGTCACCGCCGAGTTGTCCGCCGCCGAACTGGACCGTCTGCTCGACCCGGCCCACTACCTTGGCCAGGCCCAGACCTGGGTCACCCGTGCCATCACCGAACACTTTGCTTGAGGAGAACGCTGTGCCTTTTGTCCACCTTGCTGACGGCGACCTGCATTACCAACTGGATGGGCCGGAGGGGGCGCCGGTGCTGGTGCTGTCCAACTCGCTGGGCACCGATTTGCACATGTGGGATATCCAGATCCCGGCGTTCACCGAGCATTTTCGTGTGCTGCGTTTCGACACCCGCGGCCATGGCAAATCCCTGGTGACCCCGGGCCCTTACCGCATCGAACAGTTGGGTCGCGATGTGATCGCGCTGTTGGATGCGCTGGAGATTCAACGTGCGCATTTCTGTGGCTTGTCCATGGGCGGTTTGATTGGCCAATGGTTGGGGATTCACGCGGGCGAGCGCCTGAACCGGTTGGTGGTATGCAACACCGCCGCCAAAATCGGCACGCCCGAGGTATGGAACCCGCGCATCGAGATGGTCTTGCGCGATGGCACTGCGGCGATGGTCGCGCTGCGCGATGCATCGATTGCGCGTTGGTTCACCGCCGATTTCGCCGAAGCCCGGCCTGACCAGGCCAAGCTGATCACCGATATGTTGGCGGCCACTTCGCCTGACGGCTATGCGGCCAACTGCGGCGCCGTGCGCGATGCGGATTTTCGTGAGCAGTTGTCGTCGATCAAGGCTCCGACCCTGGTGATTGCCGGCAGCGAAGACGCGGTGACGCCGCCCGCCGGCAGCCACTTTATCCAGGCCCATGTACAGGGCGCGGAGTATGCCGAGTTCTATGCGGCGCACCTGTCCAACGTGCAGGCGGGGGCGGCGTTCAGCGATCGTGTGCTGGAATTTCTGCTGGCGTACTAAACCGGTGGCAATGCCGCTCACCACACGTAATCGATTTGAATACGGAGAATTTGTCGTGGACGAGAAACAACGTTACGCCGAAGGCCTGCAAGTGCGCCGCGAAGTGCTGGGCGACGCCCATGTCGACCGCAGCCTCAACGCCCTGAGCGAATTCAACAGCGAGTTCCAGGAAATGATCACCCGCCACGCCTGGGGCGATATCTGGACCCGGCCAGGCCTGCCACGGCACACCCGCAGCCTGATCACCATCGCCATGCTGATCGGCATGAACCGCAGCGAAGAGCTCAAGCTGCACCTGCGCGCCGCCGCCAGCAACGGCGTGACCCGCGCCGAGATCAAGGAAGTGCTGATGCAGAGCGCGATCTACTGCGGGATTCCGGCGGCGAATGCGACCTTCCATTTGGCGGAGTCGGTGTGGGATGAGCTGGGCGTGGAGTCCCGCGAAGCCTGAATTGAAATGTGGTCAACCTGTGGGAGCAGGCTTGCTCGCGAATACGGTGGGTCAGCGACACAGGTGTCGACTGGAAGGTCGCATTCGCGAGCAAGCCCGCTCCCACATTTCTGACCTCCACACGGGTTGCAGTGATCAGTGGGAGTCCGCATCCCACACCCAATTCCATACGCCGGGAAGATGCACCGGCTCGTTCACATCCTTCACCGTGCGCGCCAGCGCCGCACGTTCAAGCCCAGCGGTGTCGGTATAGAACGGCTCGGCGGCGGTCTGCAGGCCATTGATGCGGGCGCTGTCGAGCAGGATCTGCAAGTACTCCTGCAGGTGGCGCGCGGTGTAGCGGTTGATGTCGTGGAAGGTTACGACCACCGGGATCACGCCATCCACCGTTGGCAGTTCGCCCAGCGCAATGTGTTCGCGTACCACCGACAACTGCCGGTACAGGTTGGCCCGGCGGCGCGGGCTGCCGTTGAAGCCCCAGATCTTGCCGTCATTGGCGCTCAAGTCGGTGAGCAATACTTGCAGGCCATGGCGCTGGTAGGCGGCGAAGGTGCGGCGGTCATAGTTCCAGAACGGCGGGCGCACCAGCACGGGCGGCTGGCCTGTGATCGCAGCGATATCGGCGCTGCCCTGGGTGAGGGTGCTTTCCAGTTCGGCGTCGTTCAGCCAGCGGTGGTTGGTGTGAAACGCCGTGGCGGTATGGAACGCGAGGAGATGCCCGGCGGCGTACTCTCGTTCCATGGTTTTGTGACCCCGGGGGTTGCCGCCGGAGCGCGAGGCCTCGGTTTGCAGGAAGAATACCGCCTTGATGCCCGGCAATATCGGGTTGTGCGCCAGGTCCGCGACCACCGACCGGCTCGGGTTGTTGTAGCCCGAGGCGCTGGGGCCATCGTCGAAGGTCAGCAGAAAACGGATCGGCGCCTGGGTTTGCAGGCGTTGCTCGGTTTGCGGCGTCAGGGCGATGGGTGCGCCGATGCAGCCGCTGAGGCAGAGAGCCACGGCAAGCAGGGCGGAGGCAAGGCGCAAGGGTTTCATGGTGTGGGCCGGACTCGTCTGGAGGCCGCTGCGCAGTGGGGCTCGCAGCGGCAGGCGCGCACCTTACCGCAAGTGGGGCGTCGGTTTACAGCAGGCTCACCGGGTAACTGACGATCAACCGGTTTTCGTCGAACTCGTTGTTGCTGTAGTCGCGGCGCATGCTGGAGTTGCGCCAGCGTACATTGAGGTTCTTAAGGCTGCCGCTTTGCACGGTGTAGCCCAATTCGCTTTCACGCCCCCATTCCTGGCCATCGGTGATTGTGCCGGTGTGCACGTTACTGCCGCTGATGTAGCGGTTCATCAGGGTCAGGCCCGGGATGCCGAGGGCGACGAAGTTGTAGTCGTGGCGCACTTGCCAGGATTTTTCCTGGGCGTTGTCGTAACTGGCGTTGTAGCTGTCGTTGGCCAGGGTTCCGCCGCTGGTGCCGTTGACGCGCATCCAGGCGCTGTTGCCGGTGAGTTTCTGCAGGCCGACGTAGAAGGTATGGCCACCGTATCGGGCGGAGAAGAGCCCGGACCAGGTCTTGTTGTCCAGTTCACCGGCGCGGGCGCTGCCGTCGTCCTTGCCGTAGAAAAAGCCTAGGTTGGCGCCCAGGGTCCAGTCGCCCACGGGCTGGCTGTGGATCAGGTTGACGAACTGCTGGCGGTAGATGTCCTTGAGCTGGGCGTTCCACAGGCCGACCTGGGTGCGTTTGTCGTTGAACGCGTATTCGGCACCCTGGAAGTTGAAGCGGTCTGAGGTGAAGGCGGTTTTTCCGAACATCGACATGTCCGTCATGCTGCTGTCGTCGCGCGGGCTGTTGGCGCGGAACTGGCCGCCGTAGAGGGTCAGACCGTCGATTTCCTTCGAGGTGATCTGCCCGCCGCGCAGGGTTTGCGGCAGGGAGCGGCCATCGTCCGAGCGCAGGATCGGCAGCACCGGCATCCATTCGCCGACCTTTACTTCGGTCCTGGAAATACGCGCCTTGAACGCTACGCCGAGGCGCCCGAACTCATCCGCCGGGCGCCCGTCGTGATCCAGCGGCAGCAACTGGGTGCCGCCGGTGCCGCGCCCGCCATCGAGCTTCAGCGAGTACAGCCCCAGCACGTCCATGCCGAACCCTACCGTGCCCTGGGTAAAACCGGACTTGGCATCGAGGATGAAACTCTGCGTCCACTCCTGCGCGCCGCCCTGGGCCTTGGTCGGGTTGGTGTAGTTGCGGTTGAAGAAGAAATTGCGCAGGTTGAGGTTGGCGTTGGCGTCTTCGAGAAAACCGTGTTCGTCGGCGACGACGGGCAGCGCAAGACTGGCGACAGCGGTTGCCAGCAGCAGCTGGCGCGGGTGAAAAGTGCTCATGGTGTCGGACCTGTTGTTATTGGGGTTATGCAGGTGGCGGCCATGGTGCGCGGCGGTGCAGGGGCGGTGAAAGTGGGGGAAGGCGGGTTGTGGGCGATGATCGAACGCAAGTTGCCAGGCCGGCCACAGAGGGCCGGGCATAAAAAAACCGCTTCCGGTGAGGAAAGCGGTTTTGTTTACAGCAGCGCGACTTTTTACAACGGCATCAGAACAACTTCAGCGGCGGTGCCTGTTCGTTCAACGGCTCGTTCTTCGCGGTCTGCTCGTTCCAGCCACCGCCGAGGGCCTTGTACAGGTTGACCTCGCTGGTGAGCTGCGCCAGGCGGTCGGTGATCAGCGACTGCTGGGCACTGAACAGTTGGCGCTGGGCGTCGAGGAAAGTCAGGTTGCTGTCGACGCCGATGCGGTAGCGACGCTCGGCCAGACGGTAGTAGTCCTGGTTGGCCGCGACGAAGCCGCGCTGGGCCTCCAGCTGCTGCTTGTAGGTCTCACGCGCGGCGAGGCCGTCGGAGACTTCCTGGAAGCCGGTCTGGATTGCCTTCTCGTAGTTCGCCACGTTGATCTCTTTCTGGATCTTCGAGTAGTCCAGGCTGGCGCGCAGGCTGCCGGCGTTGAAGATCGGGATGTTGATCTGCGGTGCGAACGACCAGGTCCCCGAGCCGCCCTTGAACAGGCCGCCGAGGTCCGGGCTCAGGGTGCCGGCGTTGGCCGTCAGGCTGATGCTGGGGAAGAACGCTGCACGGGCTGCGCCGATGTTGGCATTGGCGGCCTTGAGGTTGTACTCGGCCTGCACGATGTCGGGGCGACGTTGCAGCAGGTCCGACGGCAACCCGGCGGGCACTTCGCTGAGCAGGTTATCCGACAGTGGCTTGCTGGCGATATTCGCCGGCAGACCGGCGCCCAGCAGCAGGGTCAGGCTGTTTTCGTCCTGGGCCACCTGGCGTGTATAGCGGGCCAGCTGGACGCGGGCGTTTTCCACCGAGGTACGCGCCTGGCTGAGATCGAGGGCCGAGGCCACGCCGACTTCGTTGCTGCGCGAGGTCAGCTTGTAGCTCTGTTCGAACGCGCCCAGGGTGTCCTGGGTCAGCTTGAGCAGTTCCTTGTCGGCCTGCCAGGTCAGGTAGGCATTCGCCACGCTGGCCACCAGGCTGATCTGGGTGCTGCGGCGCGCTTCTTCAGTCGCGAAGTACTTTTGCAGCGCTTCCTCACTCAGGCTGCGCACGCGGCCAAACAGGTCCAGCTCGTAGGAGCTGATCCCGAGGGTGGCCGAGTACTGGCTGGTGATGGTCGATTCGCCGGTCTGCGAGGCACGGGCCGGCACACGCTGGCGACTGCCGCTGCCATTGGCCGAGACGGCCGGGAACAGGTCGGCACGCTGGATCTGGTACTGCGCGGCATAGGCGTCGATGTTCAACGCGGCGACACGCAGGTCACGGTTGTTCACCAGTGCGGTCTGGATCAGCTGTTGCAGGGCAGGGTCATGGAAAAACTGCTTCCAGCCCTGCTCGGCAGCGGCCTGGCTCGGCGCCTGGGCCGACGAATACGCCGGCCCCTGCGGGAACTGTGCGGCCACCGGCGCTTCGGGGCGCTGATAGTCAGGTATCAGCGAGCAGCCACTGAGCACGAATGCCGTAACTGCCAGGGAAAGTAGCGACTTGCTCATTAGCCAGCCTCTTTAGGAGTTTCAGTAGGGTGAGTCTTTTTACGTTCGCCTGCGGAGGACACGGTTGCATAGAACAGTGGCACCCAGAAGATCGCCAAGACAGTGGCCGTGATCATACCGCCAATTACGCCGGTACCGATGGCGTGTTGGCTGCCCGAGCCTGCACCGCTGGAAATCGCCAGGGGCAGTACGCCGAGCATGAACGCCATGGAGGTCATGATGATCGGGCGCAGACGCATGCGGGACGCTTCGATGGCTGCCTCGACGATGCCTTTGCCTTGTTCGTGGAGCTCTTTGGCGAACTCCACGATCAGGATGGCGTTCTTCGCCGCCAGGCCCACTGTCACCAGCAAGCCCACCTGGAAGAACACGTCGTTGGACAACCCGCGCAAACTGGTGGCGATCAGTGCACCGATCACCCCCAGCGGTACGACCAGCACCACCGCGATCGGAATCGACCAACTTTCGTACAGCGCCGCGAGACACAGGAACACCACCAGCAGCGACAGGGCGTACAGCGCTGGAGCCTGGGAGCCGGACAGGCGTTCTTCGTACGACAGGCCGGTCCACGCGTAGCCGACACCGGCCGGCAGGTCCTTGGCAATGCGCTCGACTTCCTTCATCGCGTCACCGGTGCTGTAGCCCGGCGCCGGGGTACCGAGGATTTCCATCGCCGCCACACCGTTATACCGCGAGAGTTTCGGCGAACCGTAGATCCACTTGCCGGAGGAAATGGCCGACAGCGGCACCATCTTCCCGGACTGGCTGCGCACGTACCATTTGGTCAGGTCTTCCGGCGACATGCGGCTGGCGGCATCACCTTGCACATACACCTTCTTCACACGACCACGGTCGATGAAGTCGTTGATGTAGCTGCCACCCAGCGCGATGGCGAGGGTCTGCTGGATGTCCGCCAGGCTGATGCCTTGCGCACTTGCTTTCTCGTCGTCGACGGTCAGTTCGTACTGCGGTTCATCGTTCACGCCGTTGGGGCGCACACCCGCCAGGATCTTGCTCTGGGCTGCGGCACCGAGGAACTGGTTGCGTGCGTCCATCAGCTTCTGGTGGCCGACGCCGCCCTGGTCTTGCAGGAACACGTCGAAACCGGTGGCGTTACCCAGTTCGAGTACCGAAGGCGGTACGACGGCGAATACCATCGCGTCCTTGAAGGCCCCGAAGAAATAACCCTGGGCCCGCTTGGCCACTTCGAACACCGACTGGGAAGCATCACGCTCGCCCCACGGCTTGAGCATCACGAACGCGAGACCCGAGCTCTGGCCACGACCGGCGAAGTTGAAGCCGTTCACGGTAAACACCGACTTCACGGCCTTGCCTTCGCCCGGCTCGCCTTCCTTGTCGTTCAACAGGTAGGCGCGCATGTCATCGATGACTTTTTGCGTACGTTCGGCCGAAGAACCGACCGGCGTCTGTACCTGGGCAAAGATCACGCCCTGGTCTTCCTCGGGCAGGAACGCGCTTGGAATACGCGTGAACATCCAGATCATGCCGGCGAAGATCAGCGCATAGGCCAGGAACGCCGGAAACTTGTGGCGAATCATGTTGCCCACGCCGCGCTCGTAGCTGAGTACGCCACGGTCGAAGGTACGGTTGAACCAGCCGAAGAAACCGCTCTTGGGTTGGCCGTGCTTTTCCGGGTCGATCGGCTTGAGCATGGTGGCGCACAGCGCCGGGGTGAAGATCAGTGCAACCAGTACCGACAAGGCCATCGCCGACACAATGGTGATGGAGAACTGCCGGTAGATCACACCCGTGGAGCCGCCGAAGAAGGCCATTGGCAGCAGTACCGCCGACAGCACCAGGGCGATACCCACCAGGGCGCCCTGGATCTGGCCCATGGATTTGACGGTTGCCTCTTTGGGCGACAGGTGTTCTTCGGCCATGACCCGCTCGACGTTTTCCACCACCACGATGGCGTCGTCCACCAGCAGACCGATGGCCAGGATCATGCCGAACATGGTCAGGGTGTTGATGGTGAAGCCCGCAGCGGCCAGGATCCCGAAGGTACCCAGCAATACCACCGGTACGGTCATGGTGGTGATGATGGTGGCGCGGAAGTTCTGCAGGAACAGGAACATCACCAGGAACACCAGCACGATCGCTTCGACCAGGGTGTCCACGACACCGGAGATCGATTCGGTCACCACCGGGGTGGTGTCATACGGCACCACGGCTTTCATGCCCGGCGGAAAGAACGGTTCCAGGGACGCCACGGTGGCACGGATGGCCTTGGCGGTGTCCAGGGCGTTCGCGCCCGCAGCCAGCTTGAGCGCCATACCGGACGCCGGCTTGCCGTTGAACTGTGCGCTGATGCTGTAGTTCTGGCCGCCCAACTCGATGCGGGCGACGTCGCCCAGGCGAACCTGCGAACCGTCGGTGTTCACCTTCATCAGGATCTTGCCGAACGCTTCCGGGGTCTGCAGGCGCGTCTTGCCGATGATGGTCGCGTTCAGCTGGGTACCGGGCAGGGCAGGCAGGCCGCCCAATTGGCCGGTGGCCACCTGAACGTTCTGGGCCTGGATGGCGTTGCTCACGTCCACCGGCGTCAGCTGGTAGTTGTTCAGCTTGGCCGGGTCGAGCCAGATACGCATGGCGTACTGGGAACCGAACACCTGGAAGTCACCGACGCCCGCAGTACGGGAGATCGGGTCCTGGATGTTGGACACGATGTAGTTGGACAGGTCGTCCTTGGTCATGCTGCCGTCTTCCGACACCAGACCGATCACCATCAGGAAGTTCTTCACCGACTTGGTCACACGGATACCCTGTTGCTGCACTTCTTGCGGCAGCAGCGGGGTGGCCAGGTTCAGCTTGTTCTGTACCTGGACCTGGGCGATGTCGGGGTTGGTGCCCTGGTTGAAGGTGGCGGTGATGGTCATGCTGCCGTCGGAGTTACTGTCCGAGGCGACATAACGCAGGTTGTCGATACCGTTGAGCTGTTGCTCGATGACCTGCACCACGGTGTCCTGCACGGTTTGTGCGGACGCACCTGGGTAGGTCACCTGGATATCGATGGCGGTCGGCGCAATGGCCGGGTACTGGTTGATGGGCAATTTCAGGATCGAAAGGGCCCCGACCAGCATGATCACCAGGGCAATTACCCAGGCGAAAATGGGACGGTCGATAAAGAATTTCGACATGGGTTACTCCCCTTTGCCAGCAGCGGCGGCAGGAGCAGCAGAACCCGCAGGCTTGGCGTTGCCGGCGTCCTTGACCTTGACTTCGATGCCCGGCTTGATGAATTGCAGGCCTTCGGTGATCACGCGGTCACCGGCGTCGAGGCCTTTTTCCACCAGCCAGTAGGCGCCGGCGGTACGGTTGGCCACCAGTACGCGTTGCTCGACCTTGTTGTCCTTGTTCACCACCAGCGCGGTCGGGATGCCCTTGAGGTCGCGGGTCACGCCTTGCTGCGGCGCCAGGATGGCCTTGCTGTTCACACCGGCCTGCAACTGGGCGTGCACGAACATGCCCGGCAGCAACTGGTGATCAGGGTTGGGGAACACGGCGCGCAGGGTCACGGAACCGGTGGTTTCGTCAACCGATACTTCGGAGAACTCCAGCTTGCCTTCCTGGGCGTACTGGCTGCCGTCTTCCAGGGTCAGCTTGACCTTGGCAGCGTTGTCGCCGGCCTTTTGCAGTTGGCCGCTTTCCAGGTCGCGGCGCAGCTTGAGCATTTCTGCCGAAGACTGCGTGACGTCGACGTAGATCGGGTCCAGCTGCTGGATCACAGCCATGGCGTCGGCCTGGCCATTGCTGACCAGCGCGCCTTCGGTGACCGAAGAACGGCCGATACGCCCGGAGATCGGCGCGAACACTTTGGTGTAGCGCACGTTGATCTGGGCGGTTTGAACGTTTGCCTCGGCGGTCATGCGGTTGGCGACGGCAGTGTCGTATTCCTGACGGCTGACGGCTTGTTCATCGACCAACTGCTTGTAGCGGTCGGTGATGGACTTGGTCTGGGTCAGGCTGGCCTGCGCGCTTTTCAGCGTGGCCTCGTAGACGGACGGGTCGATCTGGTAGAGCTGTTGCCCTTCCTTCACGTCCGCGCCTTCCTTGAACAGGCGCTTGAGAATGATGCCGTTGACCTGAGGGCGAACTTCCGCGATGCGGTAGGCGGTGGTGCGGCCTGGCAGTTCGGAGGTCAGGGTATAGGCTTGCGGTTGAATGGTGACCACGCCGACCTGAGGGGTTTGAGCGGGCGGAGCCGCTTCTTCCTTTTTACATCCGCTGAGCAGCGATGCCAGGGCGACGGCAGTGACCAGAGCGGTAACAGCTGGCTTAAGTTGCATGAAGATCCTCGGGTCAGGCACGCAGGGTGCGCACAAGAAGTGTGGAAGGGTAAAAAACAGGCACTGAGTAGATAAGTAGCTTGCTACGCAATATACTTACGTTCACGGTTGTTTGTAAACTCTTGACAGGCTGTGCGAAATGTTGACAAAGCAGCGCTGAAAGCCTCGATTTTATTACGTTCGGCGCCCCTGACGGCGGCGCTCCACTATTATTCAGACGGGGGAAAAGCACCCCCCGCAGTGTCTTGATTGAGGTTTTACTGCCATGGTTCGTCGCACCAAAGAGGAAGCTCAGGAAACCCGCAGCCAGATTCTCCAGGCTGCCGAGCACGCCTTTTACGAGCGGGGCGTCGCCCGAACGACGCTGGCGGATATTGCTACGCTGGCCGGCGTGACGCGTGGGGCCATCTATTGGCATTTCAGCAATAAGGCCGATCTGTTGCAGGCCATGCTGGAGACGTTGCACGAGCCGTTGGACGAGCTGGCCCGGGCCAGTGAGAGCGAAGATGAAGTCGACCCGCTGGGGTGTCTGCGCAAGCTGTTGGTTCACCTGTTTCACCAAGTGGCTCTGGACCCGAAAACCCGACGCATCAATGAGATTTTGTTTCATAAGTGCGAATTCACCGATGAAATGTGTGACATGCGCCGCCAGCGCCAGACCCATAGCCTCGAGTGCAACCTGCGCATCGGCCTGACACTGCGTAACGCGGTCCATCGCGGGCAACTTCCGGAAAACCTCGACACCGTCCGTGGGGCGGTGTGCCTCCATGCCTTTATCGATGGCCTGCTGGGCCAATGGCTGCTGGTGCCCGACAGCTATCAGTTGCATCAGGACGCCGAGCGTTGGGCAGACATCGGGCTGGACATGCTGCGCTTGAGCCCTAGTCTGCGCAATTAAGACAAAATGCGAAATTGCGTCCGGTTGTGTCAACAGTAAAGCCCAAGGACGCTTAGTCGTCCTGATGCTTGATGAGTGGGGTGACTTTATATACGGGCTGGCCTGCAGTTGATAGGTAGCCGGCTAAGTATTTTGTAGCGATTTTGTTGCAAGGCTGTGAAGGAGTGTTTCCTCACCCCTGTAAGACTATTCCCGCGCTCTGGATAGCTGTTCATCAAAGAAAAAGCCCCGGTTCCTACGAGCCGGGGCTTTTTCGTTTCAGCGCATTACATCAGATGGCCAAGGTCGGGTAGTCGATGTAACCGACCGGGCCCTTGGCGTAGAAAGTCTCCGGGTGCGCTTCGTTGAGTGGTGCATCGGCCTTCAGGCGGGCTGGCAGGTCCGGGTTGGCAATGAACGGTACGCCAAAGGCCACCGCATCGGCCTTGCCGGCTGCCAGCCAGGCGTTGGCGCTGTCCTTGGTGAAGCGTTCGTTGGCGATGTACGGGCCGCCGAAAGCTTTTTTCAATTGTGGGCCGAGGCTGTCGCCCGCTTCTTTCTCACGGGAGCAGATGAACGCGATGCCACGTTTGCCCAGTTCGCTGGCGACGTAGGTGAAAGTTTCCGCCAGGTTATCGTCGCCCATGTCATGGGAGTCGGCGCGCGGTGCCAGGTGCACGCCCACGCGGCCGGCGCCCCAGACTTCAATGGCCGCGTCGGTCACTTCCAGCAGCAGGCGGGCACGGTTCTCCAGGGAGCCACCGTAGTTGTCGGTGCGCTGGTTGGTGCTGCTTTGCAGGAACTGGTCCAGCAGGTAGCCGTTGGCACCGTGGATTTCCACGCCGTCGAAGCCGGCGGCCTTGGCGTTTTCGGCGCCGGTGCGGTAGACGTCGACGATGTCGGCGATTTCAGCGGTTTCCAGGGCACGCGGCGTCGGGTAGTCGGCCAGCGGACGTACCAGGCTGACGTGGCCTTTAGGCTGGATGGCGCTTGGGGCCACCGGGCTTTCGCCGTTCAGGTAGGACTGATGGGAAATACGGCCAACGTGCCACAGTTGCAGGAAGATCTTGCCGCCCGCGCCGTGTACGGCCTTGGTCACATTGGCCCAGCCACGGACCTGGTCGTTGGACCAGATGCCCGGGGTATCCGGGTAGCCCACGCCCAGTGGCGTCACGGAAGTGGCTTCGCTGAGGATCAGGCCGGCGGAAGCGCGTTGTACGTAGTACTCAGCCATCAGCGCGTTGGGCACGCGACCGGCGTCGGCACGGCAGCGGGTCAGCGGCGCCATGATGATGCGGTTCGACAGTTCCAGGTCGCCCAGTTTGATCGGATCGAAAATAGTCGTCATGGGAAAACACCTTCTCTATGAAGTGGATCAGTTGGTCGCAGGAGCCAGGTCGGCATCGCCGCTCTGACGGAAAGTAATCAGGGTCACCAACAGCGCGAGAATCGCCAGGGCCGCAGCGGCCAAAGGCACGCTGGTCAGGCCGAAACCGTGGGCGATCACACTGCCGCCGACCCAGGCACCGAGGGCGTTGCCGATGTTGAAGGCGCCGATGTTCAAGGTGGACACCAGGTTCGGTGCGGCCTTGCCGAAGGTCACCACGTTGATCTGCAACGCAGGGACAGCGGCGAACGAGGCCGTGGCCCACAGGAACAGGGTGATTTCGGTCGGGATCACGGCGATGCTGGTCCAGGTCAGCGCGGTGGAGACCACCGCCATGCTGATGAACACACCCACCAGGGTGGCCGCGAGGCGTTTGTCCGCCAGCTTGCCGCCGATGATGTTGCCCAGGGTGAGGCCCAGGCCGATCAGCAGCAGGGTCCAGGTCACGCCTTTGGGCGACACGCCGGTTACGTCGCCAAGCAGCGGCGCGACGTAGGTGAAGAGGGTGAACATGGACGCAGCGAACAGCGCGGTCATGGTCAGCGACAACCAGATGCCGGCCCCCTTGAGGGCGGCGAGTTCGGCGCGCATGTCGAGTTTTTCTTCGTCGCGCTTGGCCGGCAGGAAGCGGATCAGGCCGATCAGCGCGATTACCCCGATCACAGTCACCGCCCAGAAGGTCGAGCGCCAGCCGGCTTCCTGGCCCAGTGCCGTGCCCAATGGCACACCCAGCACGTTGGCCAGGGTCAGGCCGGTGAACATCAGGGCTACCGCCGACGCACGTTTGTTGGCCGGCACCAGGTTGGCGGCCACCACCGAACCAATACCAAAGAAGGCACCGTGGCACAGCGCGGTGACGACACGGGCGAACATCAGCACGTTGTAGTCGCTGGCCAGGGCACAGAGCAGGTTGCCGATGATGAAGATGCCCATCAACGCTACCAAAGCCGCCTTGCGTGGCAGCCTGGCGGTGGCCAGTGCCATGAACGGTGCACCGATGGCCACGCCCAGGGCGTAGCCGGTGACCAGCCAGCCGGCGCCGGGAATCGACACGCCCAGGTCCGTCGCCACATCGGGCAGCAAGCCCATGATGACGAACTCGGTGGTACCGATGGCGAAGGCGCTGAGGGCCAGTATGAGTAGCGAGAGGGGCATTTGGGGTTCCTTGTTACAGCAGTTCGCTGCTTTCAGAGCTGAGTTCGGTGGTGAGCGCCTCGAGGAACGCGCGGATCGTGTCCTCGTTGCGTTTGAAAAAGTGCCACTGCCCGGCTTTCTGGCTGCTGATCAATCCCGCACGCTGCAAGGTGGCCAGGTGGGCCGACACGGTCGACTGGGATAAACCGCAGCGCTGGTCGATCTGCCCGGCACAGATGCCGTATTCGTGGTTGTGCACTTGTTCGGGGAACTGCACTTTCGGGTCTTTCAGCCAGGTGAGGATGTCTCGTCGTACTGGGTGTGCCAGGGCTTTTATTATTTCGTCGAGGTCGATGGACATGGCAGGTGCTCGGTGTCTTACAGCGTTATATCGCGATGAGGCGAACTTTAAATCGGTCTATCCCGATATACCAATATGATTTTGGTCTTACGCCAGAATGAATCGGTATATCGGGTTATAACGATATGTGAGTGGCAGTGTTAGACTGCGCGCCATGAATTATCTCGCACATCTGCACCTGGGCGGCCAACTTCCTGCACAACTGCTGGGCAGCCTCTATGGCGATTTCGTCAAAGGCCGCCTGCAGGGCCAGTTCAGCCCGCAAATCGAAGCGGCGATCCAATTGCACCGCGCCATCGACCGCTACACCGACAGCCATCCGTTGGTGGCGCAGGCGTTGTCGCGCTTCAGCCTGACCCGCAGGCGTTATGCCGGGATTGTCCTCGATGTGTTTTTCGACCACTGCCTGGCGCGGGATTGGGTGTTGTATGCCGACCAACCCCTGGAGCGCTTCACCTCGCAGGTGTACCGCGTACTGGCGGCCGAGTCCCAATTGCCGGGGCGCCTGGCGCAGATTGCACCCTACATGGCGGCGGATGACTGGCTGGGTTCGTACCGTGACTTCGCGGTGATGGAGCAGGTGCTGCGAGGGATTTCGCGGCGGCTGACGCAGCCGGAGGAGTTGGGGTTTGCGATGCAGGAGTTGCGTGAGCTTTATGAGCCGTTGAGCGAAGACTTCAGGATTTTCTACCCCGAGCTGCAAGCCTTCGCACAAAACCAGCTGGTCACTGAGATCTAAATGTGGGAGCTGGCTTGCCTGCGATGGCGGTGTTGAATTCACAGACGC
>NZ_JBSVVZ010000032.1:0-71126 GCF_054071875.1 Pseudomonas sp. SDO524_S393
TTGGTTGGGGAGTGGGGTGGGGAGGTGGGTAGTGCGTTGGTTGACACACTGTGTTTGCGCGCAAGCCCGCTCCCACATTTAGATCTCATTTCAAATCGATTTTCTGTGATCCCCCACCTATGACCGGCAAACCCCAACCCCCGTCGAAAATCGCGCAGCTCCTGTTCGGTCTGCTGGCCTACGTCAGCCTGGGCATCGGGTTGGTGGCGATTGTCGTGCCGGGCTTGCCCACTACCGAATTCATCCTGCTGGCCGCCTGGGCCGCCACCAAAAGCTCGCCACGCCTGAGTGCCTGGCTGGAAAACCACCGCTTGTTCGGGCCGATCCTGTTCAACTGGCGCAACGGCAAGATCATCGCCCGCCGGGCCAAGATCAGCGCCACGGTCAGCATGCTGTTGTGCGCCGGCTTGATGCTGGTGATGCTCGATCACGGCTGGCCCGTCTACCTGGCGATTGCCGGCATGGGCCTGGGCAACCTGTGGATCTGGTCACGCCCCGAGCGGCTTGCACGGCCCGTATAACGCCGCCTCCAGGGTTTTCCTACCACTCATCGCCTGCTCCTCATGAAACCCTCGCCCGCGCCGATTCCACAGACATGGCGCCGAACGGACTTGGCTCGCCCAGCTTGCATTCCAACAAGTCCATTCGCGAGTGAACCTATGTTCAATACCCTCTCCATCCGCTTGAAAATCGTGCTGCTGTCCGGGCTGTGCCTGCTGGGCGTGATTGCGTTGATCATCAGCATCAACCTCTACGAGACCAACCAGAACGACCAGTTGATCAGCGATTCGAGCTCGCGAATGCTCACCCAGAGCGTGCAGAACCTGTTGCAGGCCAAGGCCGCAGAGCAAGCCGTGCAGTTGCAGAAAACCTTCGGCGAAAGCCTGACCGTCATCACGGCACTGGCCGACCAGGTCAAAGACCTGCGCGCGACGGCGACCAGGCGCGGGCTGGAGGCCGGGGCGCTGCGTGAAGAACTCAACCAGCGCCTCAAAACCACCTTCGAGCGCAACAGCAAAGTGCTGGGCATCTGGCTGTCGTTCGAACCCAATGGCCTGGATGGCAAAGACAGTGAGTTCATCGACGACAAAGCGCGGGTCTCCAACGAGAAAGGCCGCTTCTCCAGCTACTGGAGCCGGGCCGGCGGCGAAGGTTTGAACACGATCATGGTCGAAGACGACCTGACCAAGACCACCGCCAACCTCAGCGGCACGCCCTACAACATCTGGTACACCTGCCCACGGGACACGCGCAATGTCTGCCTGCTGGACCCGTACGCCGATGAAGTGGCGGGCAAAACCATGCTCATGACCACCATTGCCCTGCCGCTGCTGGTGGATGGCAAGGTGATCGGCGTGGTCGGGGTCGACCTTGCGCTCAACACCCTGCAAGCGACCACCGACGTGGCTCAGAAAGAGCTGTTCGACGGCGCGGCGCACCTGGAAATCCTCTCCGCCACCGGCCTGATCGCCGCCTACAGTGGCCAGCCCGACAAGGTCGGCAAAAACCTGATCGACACCCTCGGCACCGAAGGCAAGGAAATCGTGCAGTTGCTCGCCAGCGACACCCGCATGATCCGCGAACAGGACGACACCATTCGCGCCGTTTACCCGGTCAAGCCAATTGCCGACGCCAAAGCCTGGGGGGTGGTGATCAAACTGCCCAAGAGCGTGATGCTCGCCGACAATTTGAAGCTGCAAGGTGTACTCGACAAAGCCCAGGCGGCGGGCATGCTCAAGGCCCTGCTGGTAGGTGCCGCGGCCGCCCTGCTCGGCCTGCTGCTGATCTGGCTGACCGCCACCGGCGTGACCCGACCGATCAACAGCGTGGCCACCATGCTCAAGGACATCGCCAGCGGTGAAGGCGACCTCACCCAGCGCCTGACCTACGCCAAAAACGACGAACTGGGCGCCCTGGTGAACTGGTTCAACCGTTTCCTCGACAAGCTGCAACCGACCATCGCCCAGATCAAGCAAAGCATCACCGAAGCGCGGGGCACCGCTGACCAGTCATCCGCCATCGCCCGCCAGACCAGCGAAGGCATGCAGGTGCAGTTCCGTGAAATCGACCAGGTGGCCACGGCCTCCAATGAAATGAGCGCCACCGCCCATGATGTCGCCAACAGCGCATCCAACGCCGCCAGCGCGGCACGCGGCGCGGACCAGTCGGCGCGCGAAGGCATGTCGATCATCGAACAGAGCACCCGCGACATCACCACCCTGGCCGAAGAAGTCAGCAAGGCGGTGCATGAAGTGGAGGCCCTGGCCGTCAACAGTGATCAGATCGGCCAGGTACTGGAAGTGATCCGCAGCATTGCCGAGCAGACCAACCTGCTGGCCCTCAACGCGGCCATCGAAGCGGCACGCGCCGGGGAAAGCGGCCGTGGTTTTGCGGTGGTGGCCGACGAAGTGCGCAACCTGGCCAAGCGCACCCAGGATTCGGTCGAGGAAATTCGCCTGGTCATCGAACGCATCCAGAGCGGCACCCGTGGCGTGGTCGCGACCATGCATTCCAGCCAGCATCAGGCCCAGAGCAATGCCGGGCAAATTCATCACGCAGTACAGGCACTGGGCAAGATCAGCGATGCGGTCACCGTGATCAGCGACATGAACCTGCAAATCGCCAGCGCCGCCGAACAACAAAGCGCAGTGGCCGAAGAGGTCAACCGCAACGTCTCGGCGATCCGCACCGTGACCGAAACCCTCACGGGGCAAGCGACTGAATCGGCAGCGATCAGCAGCCAACTCAATGCGCTGGCGACGCAGCAAATGAAGTTGATGGATCAGTTCAAGGTGTAGACGCTTACTCGAACCCCATGAAAAACCCTGTGGGAGCCGGGCTTGCCCGCGATGGCGGTGGGTCAGCAATAACTATATTGACTGACACACCGCCATCGCAGGCAAGCCAGCTCCCACATTTGGATCACCTGCAAATTAACGCCCGGGCCAGGCTTGAACGAACGCGGCCACATCTTCTTTAGGCGCCGTACGCGGCGGGTTCTGCGGCGTACCCAGGTACAGGAAGCCAATCACTTCTTCGTCCGCCGTCAGCCCCAGGCCCTCGGCAACGTGGGCCGAGTAGGACAACTCACCCGTACGCCACACAGCACCGATTTCCTGAGCGTAAGCCGCCAGCAGGATACCGTGCGCCGCGCAGGCCGCCGCCAGCCGCTGCTCGGACTTCGGCACCTTGAAGTGCTCTTGCAGGCAGGCAATCACCACCACCACCAGCGGCGCGCGCAGCGGGCCGTTCTGGGCCTTGTCGATGGCGGCTTGCGGGGCGTCGGCGTCTTGCAGGCGCGCAGCCTCGGCCAGCAGCGTGCCCATCTTCTCGCGAGCGGCGCCTTCCACCGTCAGGAAGCGCCAAGGCCGCAACTGACCGTGGTCGGGAGCCCGCATGGCAGCGGCGAACAGCACATCGCGTTGCTCCTGGGTCGGCGCCGGTTCCAGCAGACGCGGCACGGAAACACGATTGAGCAAAGCGTCGAGAGCCTGCATGGGCCACCTCCAGAAAAAAATGTGCGGCCATTCTAGCGGGATTGGCGCGCAATCCACCAAACGATAATTGCTCTTATTCATTGAGCCCCGCCCTGTTAGACTTTGCGACCTCATTTTCAGCTCTGGTTCAGGAAACTCGATGCTCCGTCCGCTTTTTCGCCTGTGCGCAGCGTTGCTGGCCTTGAGCCTGACCGCCTGCGATGACGCCCCTCGTTTCACCAAGGCTGAGCCGGGTGAATCGAAGTCCGGCGGCGCGACCACGGTGAACAAGCGCGACCAGAACGCGTTCTCCCTGCCCTCGGCCAACCTGGCCCCCACCCGCCGCCTGGATTTCAGCGTCGGCAACAGTTTCTTTCGCAGCCCCTGGGTGATCGCCCCCTCGACCACCACCGCCCGTGATGGCCTGGGCCCGCTGTTCAATACCAATGCCTGCCAGAACTGCCATATAAAAGACGGGCGCGGTCATCCGCCATTGCCGGACGCGCCCAATGCGGTATCGATGCTGGTGCGCCTGTCGATTCCCGATGCGGCGTCCCATGCCCGGCTCATCGAGCAAATCGGCGTGGTGCCCGAGCCGGTCTACGGCGGGCAGTTGCAAGACATGGCCGTGCCGGGCGTCGAGCCGGAAGGCAAGGTGCGGGTCGACTACACGCCCGTCCCGGTCACCTTCAAGGACGGCACCGTGGTCGAACTGCGCAAGCCCGACCTGCAAATCACCCAACTTGGCTACGGCCCGATGCATCCGGATACCCTGTTCTCCGCACGCATCGCCCCGCCGATGATCGGCCTGGGCCTGCTCGAAGCCATCAGCGACGCCGATATCCTGCGCAACACCAACCCCAGTACCGCCGACAAGGAAGCCATTGTCGGCCGCGCGAATTGGGTGTGGGATGACGCCCAACACAAAACCGTCCTCGGACGTTTTGGCTGGAAAGCCGGGCAACCCAACCTCAATCAACAAAATGTTCACGCGTTTTCTGGTGATATGGGCCTCACCACGTCCCTGAGACCCTTTGATGACTGCACCGACGCCCAAGTCGCCTGCAAACAGGCGCCCAATGGCAACGGCCCCGATGGCGAGCCCGAAGTCAGCGACAATATCCTGCGCCTGGTGTTGTTCTACACCCGCAACCTGGCGGTTCCGGCACGCCGGGGCGCCAATACGCCTCAGGTGCTGGCCGGCAAGAACCTGTTCTACCAGGCCGGTTGCCAGGGTTGTCACAAGCCCTCGTTCACCACGGCGGCCACTGCCGCCGAACCTGAATTGGCCAACCAAGTGATTCGCCCCTACAGCGACCTGTTGCTGCACGACATGGGACCGGGCCTGGCCGACCAGCGCAGCGAATTCAAGGCCGGTGGCCGCGACTGGCGCACGCCGCCGTTGTGGGGCATCGGCCTGACGCAAACCGTGAGCGGTCATACCCAGTTTCTGCATGACGGCCGCGCCCGCAACCTGCTGGAAGCCGTGCTCTGGCACGGCGGCGAAGCCCAGGCGGCGCAGCAACATGTGTTGTCCTTCAATGCCGAGCAGCGTGCCGCGTTGCTGGCGTTCCTGAATTCTTTATAAGCTTTGCCCCACTGACAGAAGGGAGCTCGACATGTTCCGTCCCAAGTTGTTGTTCACCAGCCTGGCCGCCCTCGCCCTCGGCGCCTGTTCACCCCAGGACCCGCAAGCCGTGACCTCGGCGGCCATCGCCAAGCAGGTGATCCTGCCGACCTACAGCCGTTGGGTCGAAGCCGACCGCCAGCTGGCCGTCAGCGCCCTGGCCTACTGCCAGGGCAAGGAGAGCCTGGAGACCGCGCGCGCCGATTTCCTCCACGCACAAAAAGCCTGGGCCGAGCTGCAACCGCTGCTGATCGGCCCGCTGGCTGAAGGCAACCGTTCGTGGCAGGTGCAGTTCTGGCCGGACAAAAAGAACCTGGTGGGTCGTCAGGTCGAGCAACTGGTCGCCGCCCAACCGCAGATCGACGGTGCCGCCCTGGCCAAGTCCAGCGTGGTGGTGCAGGGCCTGTCGGCCTACGAATACATCCTCTACGACGCTAAGACCGATATCGCCGACGACGCGCAAAAAGCCCGTTATTGCCCGCTGCTGGTCGCCATCGGCGAACGCCAGAAAACCCTGGCCGAAGAGATCCTGGCCAGTTGGAACAGCACCGACGGCATGCTCGCGCAGATGACCAAGTTTCCGAACCAGCGTTACGCCGATTCCCACGAGGCCATCGCCGATCTGCTGCGCGTGCAGGTGACCGCACTGGACACCCTCAAGAAAAAACTCGGCACGCCCATGGGCCGCCAGACCAAAGGCATCCCGCAACCGTTCCAGGCTGACGCGTGGCGCAGCCAGTCGTCCCTGCAAAGCCTGGAAGCCAGCCTTGCCGCCGCGCAAACGGTCTGGGTCGGCGTCGACAACAAGGGCCTGCGTGGCCTGTTGCCGGCGGATCAGAAAGCCTTGGCCGACAAGATCGATGCCGCCTATGCCGCGTCCCTGAAACTCTTCGCCAGCAACCAGCGCAGCCTCAACGAGCTGTTGAATGACGACGCCGGGCGCCAGCAACTCAACGACATCTATGACAGCCTCAACGTCGTCCATCGCCTGCACGAAGGCGAGCTGGCCAAGGCGCTGGGCATTCAATTGGGCTTCAATGCCAACGACGGTGACTGATGATGCTCAGGCGACAGGCTTTGGCCGTTGGCAGCGTACTGCTCAGTGCCCTCACCCTGGGCGGTTGGACGCTGTTCAAGCAAAAGGGCAAGGGCCCGCTGCTGCTGTCGGCGCGCGATGATGCGGACGGCAACCACTATGCCGTCGGCTATCGGCTGGATGGCAAGCCGGTGTTCGTCACCCAGGTCGGCCAGCGCTGCCACGACATCATCAACCACCCGACACTGCCGATCGCACTGTTCGTCGCCCGTCGCCCGGGTACCGAGAGTTACCTGATCGACCTGCGTGATGGCGCGCTGTTGCAAACCATCACCTCCCAACCCCATCGCCATTTCTATGGTCATGCGGTCATCCACAACAGCGGCGACTGGCTGTACGCGACAGAAAACGACACGTCCGACCCGGGTCGTGGGTTGCTCGGCGTGTATCAGTTCGAAGGTGAGCGGCTGGTGCACAGAGGCGAGATTTCCACCCACGGCATCGGCCCGCACCAGGTGTCGTGGATGCCCGACGGCGAAACCCTGGTAGTGGCCAACGGCGGCATTCGCACCGAAGCCGAAAGCCGCGTGGAGATGAACCTCGATGCCATGGAACCGAGCCTGGTGCTGATGCACCGCGATGGCACGTTGATCAGCAAGGAAGCCCTGGGCCAGCAGATGAACAGCGTGCGCCACATGGGCATCGCCAGCGACGGGACCATCCTCACCGGGCAGCAGTTCATGGGGCCGTCTCAGGAGCGTTCCGAACTGCTCGCGATCAAACGCCCGGGGCAACCTTTCGTGGCTTTCCCGGTGGCCGACGAGCAACTGCACGCCATGGGGCACTACACCGCCAGCGTTGCGGTGCACAGCGAACTGCGCCTGGTGGCGCTGACCGCTCCCCGAGGCAACCGCTTCTTTATCTGGGACATGGACAGCTTTGAGCTGCGCCTGGACGGGCCGCTGCCGGACTGTGCCGGCGTGGGCGCGGTGGCGGACGGGTTTGTCGTGACGTCGGGCCAGGGCCGTTGCCGTTTCTACGATTGCCGTCAGAAACAGTTGGTTGCAAAACCGCTGGAATTGCCGGCAGGGCTCTGGGACAACCATCTCCACCTGATCTGAAATGCTCGGCTGGCAGGAGCCGGTTGCCGGCCCCTGCCAGTGTTTTATCTGTCAACACTACCGGGTGGAAACCCCTCCATACTCGGAGTAATGTTCCGAGCTTGTCGGTCCCCCCTCTGTCTCAGGTTTTCCAAGGAAACGGAATATGCTGCGCCGTCGCATGCTGATCATGTTGGGTGTTGTCCTGTTAATCGTCCTGCTGCTGGGGGGCTACAAGGCCTTTTCCATCTATCAGCAGATTCAGGGCTTCTCCAAACCCAAGCCCCCCGTGAGTGTGGCCGTCGCCGTGGCGACCGAGCAGCCCTGGCAGCAACGCTTGCCGTCGGTGGGTACGCTCAAGGCTTTGCAGGGGGTCAACCTGAGCCTGGAGATCGCAGGGACGGTCAAGGACGTGCAGTTCGCTTCAGGGCAGAAGGTCAAGGCCGGGCAACCCCTGGTGCAACTGGACAGTGCCGTGGAAAGCGCCTTGCTCGAAACCGCCCAGGCCGACTTGGGCCTGGCCCAACTGGATTACGGTCGCGGCAGCCAACTGGTGGGAAGCCAGGCGATCTCCAAAGGCGAGTTCGACCGCCTCTCCGCGCAACTGCAGAAGAACAAGGCCACGGTCAACCAACTCAAGGCCTCCCTGGCGAAAAAACACATTGTCGCGCCATTCAGCGGCACCATCGGCATTCGCCAGGTGGACGTGGGTGACTACCTGGCCAGCGGCACGGTGATCGCCACCCTGCAAGACATCAGCAGCCTCTACGTCGACTTCTTTATCCCCGAGCATTCGGTGCCCAAGGTCGCCCTCGGCCAGGCCGTACAGGTGGAAGTCTCGGCCTACCCGGGCCAGCAGTTCCCCGGCACTGTCAGCGCGATCAACCCCAAGGTGGAGAGCACCACGCGCAATGTGCTGGTCCGCGCCACCCTGGCCAATCCGGACGGCAAGCTGCTGCCCGGCATGTTCACCAGCCTTGAAGTGCTGCTGCCCAACCCGACCGCGCAGATCGTGGTGCCTGAAGGCGCCATGACCTACACCCTTTACGGCAACTCGGTATACGCCGTGGCCCAGAAAAAAACCGCGAATGGCGACGTGGAAAAAGACGCCCATGGCCAGCCTGTACTGATCGCCGAACGGCGTTTTGTGGAAACCGGCGAACGTCGGGGCGGCCTGGTACTGGTGAGCAAGGGCTTGAAAGCCGGTGAGCAGGTGGTCAGCGCCGGTCAGCTCAAACTGGACAACGGCACCCCGATTGCCATCAGCCCGGACAAAAACCTGCCGGCAGGGCACTGAGCCATGAAGTTCACAGACGTTTTTATCCGCCGCCCCGTATTGGCCATGGTGGTCAGCCTGCTCATCGTACTGCTGGGTTTCCAGGCCTACAGCAAGTTGCCGCTGCGCCAGTACCCGAACATGGAAAACGCCCTGATCACGGTGACCACCGCCTACCCCGGCGCCAACGCCGAGACCATCCAGGGCTATATCACCCAGCCGTTGCAACAGAGCCTGGCCAGCGCCGAAGGGATCGACTACATGACCTCGGTGAGTCGCCAGAATTTCTCGGTGATTTCCATCTATGCGCGCATCGGCTCCAACAGCGACCGGCTGTTCACCGAGTTGCTGGCCAAGGCCAACGAGGTCAAGAACAAGCTGCCCCAGGACGCCGAAGACCCGGTGCTGAGCAAGGAAGCCGCCGACGCCTCGGCACTGATGTACATCAGCTTCTCCAGCCAGGAACTGAACAACCCGCAGATCACCGACTACCTGTCACGGGTCATCCAGCCCAAGCTCGCGACCCTGCCCGGCATGGCCGAAGCGGAAATCCTGGGCAATCAGGTATTCGCCATGCGTATCTGGCTGGACCCGGTCAAGCTCGCCGGTTTCGGCTTGAGCGCCAGCGATATCAGCGATGCGGTACGTCGCTACAACTTCCTCTCCGCCGCCGGTGAGCTGAAGGGCGAACTGGTGGTCACCAGTATCAATGCCAACACCGACCTCAAGTCGGCCGAAGCCTTTGGTGCGATCACGGTCAAGACCGATGGCGACAGCCGCGTGTTGCTGCGGGATGTGGCACGGGTGGAAATGGGCGCGGAGAACTACAACGCAATCAGCTCGTTTGGCGGCACGCCGTCGGTGTACATCGGCATCAAGGCCACGCCCAGCGCCAACCCGCTGGACGTGATCAAGGAAGTGCGCAAGATCATGCCGGAGCTGGAGTCCCAGTTGCCGCCCAACCTCAAGGCGGAAATTGCCTACGACGCCACGCTGTTTATCCAGGCGTCCATCAACGAGGTGGTCAAGACACTGTTCGAAGCCGTGCTGATCGTGATCGTGGTGGTGTTCCTGTTCCTCGGCGCCCTGCGCTCAGTGGTGATCCCGGTGATCACCATCCCGCTGTCGATGATCGGCGTGCTGTTTTTCATGCAACTGATGGGCTACTCCATCAACTTGCTGACCCTGCTCGCGATGGTGCTGGCCATCGGTCTGGTGGTGGACGATGCGATCGTGGTGGTGGAGAACATCCATCGCCACATCGAAGAAGGCAAGACACCGCTGGATGCCGCACTGGAAGGTGCCCGGGAAATCGCCCTGCCGGTGGTGTCGATGACCATCACCCTGGCGGCGGTGTATGCGCCCATCGGTTTTCTCGAAGGTCTCACCGGGGCGCTGTTCAAGGAGTTCGCCCTGACCCTGGCCGGGGCGGTGATCATTTCCGGCATCGTGGCCCTGACGCTGTCGCCGATGATGTGTGCACTGCTATTGCGCCATGACGAGAACCCATCGGGGCTGGCCCACCGCCTGGACCTGATTTTCGACAGCCTCAAGCGCCGCTACCAAAGCATGCTGCACGGCACGTTGAACACCCGCCCGGTGGTGATCGTGTTCGCCCTGATCGTGCTGTGCCTGATCCCGGTATTCCTCAAGTTCACCCAGTCACAGCTCGCACCGGACGAAGACCAGGGCATCATCTTCATGATGGCCAGCGCCCCGCAGCCCGCCAACCTGGAATACCTCAACACCTACACCGACGAGTTCATCAAGATCTTCAAGGAGTTCCCCGAGTACTACTCGTCGTTCCAGATCAACGGTTTCAACGGTGTTCAATCGGGCATCGGCGGTTTCCTGCTCAAACCGTGGAACGAGCGCAGTCGCACTCAAATGCAGATCCTGCCCCAGGTGCAAAACCGCCTGGAGCAGATTCCCGGCCTGCAAGTGTTCGGCTTCAACCTGCCGTCCCTGCCGGGTACCGGTGAAGGCTTGCCATTCGGCTTTGTAATCAACACCGCCAACGACTATGAGTCGTTGCTGGACGTGGCCAACCGTGTGAAGAAACGCACCATGGAGTCGGGCAAGTTCGCATTCCTCGACATTGACCTGGCGTTCGACAAACCCGAAGTGGTGGTGGATATCGACCGCGCCAAGGCCGCGCAGATGGGCGTGTCGATGCAGGACCTCGGCAGCACCCTGGCGACGCTGCTGGCGGAAGCGGAAATCAACCGTTTTACCCTCGACGGACGCAGCTACAAGGTCATCGCCCAGGTCGAGCGCGCCTACCGCGACAATCCCGACTGGCTGAACAACTACTACGTGAAAAATGCCAAGGGCGAACTGCTGCCGTTGTCGACCCTGATCACCCTCAGCGACCGCGCACGCCCCCGGCAGTTGAACCAGTTCCAGCAACTGAACTCTGCGCTGATCTCCGGCGTTCCGCTGGTGAGCATGGGTGAGGCGATCAGCACCGTACGCCAGATTGCCGACGAAGAAGCGCCCCCGGGCTACGCCTACGATTACAGCGCCTCGTCCCGGCAATATATCCAGGAGGGCAGCGCGCTTTGGGTGACGTTCGGGCTGGCACTGGCGATTATCTTCCTGGTGCTGGCCGCACAGTTCGAGAGCTTCCGCGACCCGCTGGTGATCCTGGTAACGGTCCCGCTGTCGATCTGCGGCGCACTGATCCCGCTGTTCCTGGGCTGGTCAACGATGAATATCTACACCCAGGTGGGGCTGGTGACACTGATCGGGTTGATCAGCAAGCACGGGATCCTGATCGTCGAATTTGCCAACCAGTTGCGCAAGGACAAGGGCCTGTCACCCCGGCAAGCGGTTGAAGAAGCGGCGGCGATTCGTCTGCGTCCGGTATTGATGACCACCGCCGCGATGGTATTCGGCATGGTGCCGCTGATTCTCGCCAGCGGCGCCGGCGCCGTCAGTCGGTTCGATATCGGTACGGTGATCGCGACGGGAATGTCCATCGGCACACTGTTTACGCTGTTTGTCTTGCCTTGCGTCTATACCTTGCTGGCCAAGCCGGACAAACCAGCCGCCGTTTGAGACACCTACGCAAAAAAAGGGCCTTGCATCGCAAGGCCCTTTTCTGGGGGTTTCAATAGTTTCAACTTTGCGGCCTCAACCCTTGAGACATTCCAAACATGAACAGCAACAGCTCGTGATCGGGCTTGGCCGCCACACCAACCTTGGCCACGCGTGGCAGCAGGCATTGCCCGCTACCTTGCGCCGCGCTGAGCACTTGGGTGCGAGGCAGTTCCCATGCCGCCAGGCTCAGGGCGGCAACGCCCAAAGCCCCCAGCAGGAACAAACCTCGTGCTATTTCTAGCTTCATCTGGTTAAACCCTTGATAGCGCTGCCAAACGCCGTCTCGTAAAAGTAGCTGAGTTTTTTCCAGTCAGTGTCGTTCCACGACGAATGGCGACGCAGTTGCAGCATGTCGTGGGAAGCGGCCCGATAAGCGGTCAAGCGTTGGCGGCACTTTTCAAAATCCAGCAGCGCCACTTCCACATTGGCCGAATCGCCCTCGCCGGTCACCCGCACAAAGATATGCTTGATGTACAGGCAACCGTGCTGCCAGCGCCCTCGGTGCATGCGCGCAAGGGTCGAAGCCAACTCCTTGAGCAAGCGCTCGTGCACCTGTTCGCCATACTGTTCACGGCCACCGGCGGCGTACCAGTTTTCGATTTCGTCGAAACCGTCCAGCGCGGCCGTGACCAGCAACGCCTTCCACTGATGCTGCGGGTCGCGGCGGGCCTCGCAGAACACCAGTTCCGGCACCCGCACGTCCAGCAAACGCAAGCCCCGCAAGGCATCTCGTTCGCGCAGAACGGTGGGGCGACCGAAAGGGTGGAGCCAACTGCGGTAGATGTGTCCGGTCTGGCGCTTGCTGTAGAGCAGGCGGCCATTGGGGCCCTTCACCCGCTGTACCCCACTCTCGCCACCGCGTCGGCGGTTGGGCTCCTCGACCCATTCACCCTGCTGACGCCAGAAATAATCGAATCGTTCTTCAGGAGCTACGTGACTGCCTGCTACGCCTTCAAATGCCATCCTGTTACCTCTTACGCAATACATACACTCGCCACATGGCGTAGAGCGGTATGAAGTCCAGGGATTCCTGAACACGGAAACCGGCTTGCTCGAACTCTGCCTCAACAGTAGCAGCCGGTAACACAAACCGATTTTGGTAACCTTCCTGCTCACCTTTTTCGCGACGACGCTCCTCGGCGCGCTTGCGTTTCCAGGCCTTGAAATTGCCGTCCACCCACAACGAAAGGATCACACTGTCGCGGGTGACACGCTGAAACTCCCGCAGAATCGCCAGCCGGTGCGCTGGGTCACCAATGTGGTGCATCAGGCGCATGCAGAAAATGCTGTCGACCGAGTTATCCGGCAAGTTGATATCAAAGGCTGACGTGTGCAAGGGCCGTACCCGTTTCACCACTTCCGCCGGTTGGGCGGCCGTGGCGACCTTGAGCATCGACTCCGAATTGTCGGCGCCGATGATCATGCGGTTGGGCTTTTCGGCCAGCAGCGGCCAGAAACGTCCGGCCCCGCAGGGCAAGTCCAGCACCAGGCCAGGCTCGCCGGCCATGGCCAGTGCGCCGCGCGCCAATTGCTCGTCGCGTTTGTGGGACAACCGGCGTGCCAGATTGTCCTGATGTTTGAGCAAATATTTTTGCGCGTGCTGATCGTCGTACTTTTCGGAAAATTCGAGCTTGGTCGGGGTAGACATCAACGGATCTCCAGTTGCTGATGCCTACCACCTTAAATTTCGAACTGTGATCAACAGGTCAACCAGTTGTGAAAATCTTGTCCTGTCCAATCCCATACATTTCAAGACTTTACAGATACAAGCAGTGGCCTGGGGCCATCTTCGCCGAAAAGCGGGGGATCTGCCGCAGGATAGCGGCAGGCAGACCGGTCAGGCGTTGACCCGACTCAACTCGACATGAAAGCGGCAACCATTGGGCTCCATGGTACTGAGACTGACGCTCCAGCCCTGGTTTTCGCAGATGCGCTGAACCAGGGACAGGCCCAGGCCCAAGCCCTCGCCGCGCTTCTCATTGCCTCGCACGAAGGGTTCGAACATGGCTTCGCGCTTGTCTTCGGGGATGCCTACGCCGCTGTCCTCGACCACAAAACCGCTCGGTTCCAGGGTGAGGCGGATAAACCCCTGCTCGGTGTAGTGCAAGGCGTTGCGCAGCAGGTTGCCCATTACGGCATGCAGGAAGGTGGCGTTGTAACGCGTATCCAGCGGGGTGCCCGGCTGGTAGATCAACTCAAGCCCCTTGCGCTCGATGGGGTCCCGCCAGATGCCGAGCAAATCGTCGGCCACCTGCACGAGGCTGACCTGCGGCGACATGGTGCCGTCATCATGCTCGGCACGGGCCAGCATGAGGAAGGTTTGCACCAGTTCGCGCATTTCCTCGCTGGCACGGGCGATCCGCTCCACCTGTTTGCGCCCGCGCTGATCGATGGCCGGGTTTTCCAGCAGCAGCTCACAGGAACTGGCCAGCACCATCAGGGGTGTGCGCAACTCATGGCTCACATCGCTGGTAAACAGCTGTTCGCGGGACAGCGCCTGGCGCAACCGACCCAGGGTAGCGTCAAACGCCACAGCCAGCTCGCCCACCTCATCCGCCGCATAGTCGGGCGCCAGGGGCGGCGCCAGACCCAGCAACTGATCGCGATGACGCACCTGGCGGGCCAGACGCACCACCGGCGCCATCACCTTGCGCGCCAATACCCAACCGAGGAACACCGCCAGCGCCAGGCTGAGCACGAAGCCCACCAGCACCACGGCAAACAGCACGCGCTCGCGTTCCTCGAAATCGCTCTGGTCTTGCAGCAGCACATAGCGGCGGCCATCCACCACTTCGACCATGGCGTGGTACGACAGCGCTTCGCGAAACACCTCATGAAACCCCGGCTCCAGGTGCCGCAGGTCCTTGGGCAATTCGAAATCCCCACGGCCACCGCTGAAGTAGAACAACTGGTCCGGCTCGGGTCGGTGGCTCCAGTCCTCCACGCTGTCCATCAGCAGCAAGCGTTGCAGGTCGCCGCCCAGGCCTGCGGAAATCAGTTTTTCTTCCACCAGGTGCACCGTCGCGACGATCCCCATCGCGAAGGCCCCGGCCACCAGCGCACTCATCAGCGCAAAGGCGATGATGATCCGCTGGGCAAGGCTTTGCTTAAACTCCATCGCGGCCCTCGGCCAGGCGATAACCCACGCCGTGCACCGTATGCAGCAACGGTTTGGCGAATGGCTTGTCGATCACTTGACGCAATTGGTGAACGTGGCTGCGCAGGCTGTCACTGTCCGGGCAATCATCGCCCCACAGGGCTTCTTCAAGGATTTCGCGGCGCAGCACATGAGGACTCTTTTGCATCAGCACCGCCAGCAACTTCAGACCCACCGGGTTGAGCCTGAGCAGTCGCCCTTCGCGGGTGACTTCCAGGGTGTCCAGGTCATAACTCAGGTCGGCCACCTGCAACGTGCGGCGCCCACCGCCCTGGGCACGACGCAGCACCGCTTCGATGCGCGCGGCCAGCTCCGACAAGGCAAACGGCTTGAGCAGGTAGTCATCGGCGCCGGACTTGAAGCCCTGCAGCCGGTCATCCAACTGGTCACGGGCGGTAAGCATGATCACTGGCGTGTCACGGCGTGCGTCTTCGCGCAGACGCTTGCACAGGGTGTAACCATCGATACCGGGCAGCATGATGTCGAGTACGATCAAGTCGTAATGCTCGGTCGCCGCCAGGTGCAAGCCCGACAAACCGTCCTGCGCACAGTCCACGGTGTAGCCTTTGAGCCCCAGGTAATCCGCCAGGTTGGCCAGAATATCGCGGTTGTCTTCAACCAATAGAATTCGCATGGGCATTGTCTCCGTACGCAGTAACGGCCGTGATGGCTCGCGCAGCTTAAGGGCAAGTGTGGCTCAGGGATAGACCTGTGCGGCTTGCCGATAAGTATTTTCAACCAACTTTCAAAAATGACGAGATTTTCACTATAGCTTCACACCCTGACGACAGCGCACGCGCGAACATTCACTCCAAACACACGGCGCTTGCCTCGCCCCGGGCAAGCGCGTGACACTTGCGCCCTTCCTCCGGCAACGACGCTTCGTTCATGCCTGAAACCCTGCTACTGATTGAAGATGACCGCCCTTTGGCCGCGCTGACGGCCGAGTTCCTGCGTGCCGAAGGTTTTACCGTTGCGGTGGAGCACCGTGGTGATCGCGCCGCCCAGCGTATCCGCGACGAACAGCCGGCGCTGCTGATCCTGGATGTGATGCTGCCGGGCATCGACGGTTTCACCTTGTGCCGGCAGATTCGCGACAGCTACCCCGGGTTGATCCTGATGATGACGGCGCTGGATGAAAACGCCGAACAGCTCACCGGGTTCAACCTCGGAGCCGACGACTACGTGGTCAAACCCGTCGACCCATTGCTGTTGCTGGCACGGATCCGTTCGTTGTTGCGCCGCCACCCGCAGGCACCGCGAACGGTGTATCAGTGGGGCGGCTTCAAGCTGGAACTCGACAGCCATCTGGCCTGGCTCGACGAAACCCCATTGCAGTTCTCGGTTGCCGAGTTCGAACTGCTGGCGATCTTCGCCCGCCACCGGGGTGTGCTGCTCACCCGGGAAAAACTCCTGCAAAGTCTGCGCGGCCTGGCCTACGACGGGCTCAACCGTTCCATCGATATGCGCGTGTCACGCCTGCGCAAAAAACTGATGAGCCTGGCATGCCCGGTGACCATCCAGACCATCACTGCCCAAGGCTACCTGTTCGTCGAAATCCCCCAGGGAGCCGCACATGTTGAGTAAGGTGCGCCCATGGATGGCCGGCGTGACAGGTGTTGCCTGGGCGGGTGTGACGTTTTATCTGCTGTGGCTGTGCGCCAACGCGGCGGTGTATATCGGCGACTACAGCTTTTTGCGCTTGATGGCCGGGCCGGCATATCTGGTGGCGCAGGAGATCAGGGACCTGCCGCCCGAGGAACGCGAAACCCACATGGAAGCGCTGCGTACACGCTTCCAGTACCCGTTGACGCTGGTGGCGATGGAAGACCTCGAGCTGCCGCCGGAAGCGTTGGTGATGCTCAAGCACCAGCAGCCGGCGCAGAACAGCGATGAAGACACCACCTATTTTCCGCTGGACGATGAAACCTTGATCCAGTTCGGCCCGATGTGGAGTACGGCCACCGCCAAGGACCTGGTGCAACTGCCTGTCTATTGGGTGACGGCAGCCGTGGCAAGCCTGCCCCTGGTGATGCTGATGTGGGCCGCTGCACGCTCACATCGCAAACGGCGCACCGATCTCGCGGCGCTCAACCAATGCCTGGCGACCCTGGCGCACGCGCCCAATGCTTTGCTACCGCCCCTGGATAAGGAATGGACGCCGTTGCTGGTGACCTTGCAACAGCATGCCCAGGCGATCAGCGCCATGAACGATCGCCATCGAGAAGTCTCCCAGGCAGTGTCCCACGAGCTGCGCACGCCCCTGGCACGCATGCGTTTTGCCCTGACGCTATTGGGAAAAAGCGAGGATCTGGCCACTCGCACCCGCTTGCAGGAGCGCCTGCAAACCGACGTCGAAGAACTTGAAGCCCTGGTGCGCGCCAGCCTGGCCTTTGCACGGCTGGCCAGTGCGCCTGCCGACCTGCACCACGAACCGATCAACCTGCGCGACTGGCTGTATCAGGAGTTTGCCCTGCTGGACGGGCATCATCGACGGCTGAGCCTGGACACCGAACCCGCGCACCTGGAACTGATCGGCGACCGCGCGCTGCTTCACCTGATTGTGCGTAACTTGCTGAGCAATGCCATCACCTACGCCCGCGATCAGGTGTGCGTCAGCGCCAGTTATCAGGGTGAACAGCATCTGGTGCTGCATGTGGACGACGACGGCCCCGGGGTGCTGGCAGAGAACCGCGAAAAAATCTTCGAGCCCTTTGTGCGACTCTCCCAGGGTGGCGACGAGCCCGGCGGCTTCGGCCTGGGCTTGGCGTTGGCCAAACGCGCCACCCAGTGGCACCGTGGCGAACTTTCGGTCAGCCGCAGCCCCCTGGGCGGCGCACGCATGAGCCTGGTCCTGCCGCTGCGCCCCTCCTAGGCTGCGTGTTACAGCCTGTGACAGCCAGGCGCCTGAGCTGCTCGTAACCTCCCCAGCTGAATTTCAGGTTGGAGAGCCCACCCATGCGTCCCTCGAAGCAGCCTTTGTCAGGGCTGGTACTGTCGCTGAGCATCGCTGCCGGCGCATTACTCGCAGGCCCGGCTTCGGCGTTTAGCCAGGCCACGCCGTATTACCCTGGTTCGATCAGGCCCAATCACCTTTCCCAGGTGATCATGGACCATCAACTGCTCATGTTTTATCGCGCATGGAAGGCGCTTTACCTGTCCACCGAATGCGGCGACGGCCGATATTTCGTCAAAGTCAACGCCGATGGCAAGCCAGTCGGCGGGGGCAGCGCACCCGAAACCATCACCGTTTCCGAAGCCCATGGCTACGGCATGTTGCTCAGCGTGATGATGGCGGGCGAAGACCCCGACGCCCGGAAAGTCTTCGATGGCATGGTGCGCTACTTCGAGGACCACCCGGCCAAGTCAGACCCGGGGTTGATGGCCTGGAACCAGGTAAAAGGGTGCACCAACGCCACGGGCCGCTTCCGTGGCGAAGCCAGTGCCACGGACGCCGATCTGGACATCGCTTACGCCTTGTTGCTGGCGGACAAGACCTGGGGCAGCGACGGCGCGATCGACTATCGACGCCATGCCAACAGTGTGCTGGCCGCCATCCTCAAACACGAAGTGCACCCACGCACCCATCACTTGATGCTCGGCGACTGGGCGGGAATGGACGGTGACCTCGAGCTGGAATACACCACACGCACTTCGGACTTCATGCAATCGTACCTCTACAGCTTTTATGAAATGACCGGCGACAAGCGCTGGCGAGCGGTGCGCGACAAAACCTATTCGATCATCGATACCTTCACCCAGCGCTACACGCCCGACAGCGCACTGGTACCGGACTTCATCAGCCACCTCGCCACTGGCCCCACGCCTGCACGCGCCGAACTGCTGGAAGACAAACATGATGGTGACTACGCGTGGAATGCCGCCCGCTACCCTTGGCGCATCGGCCTGGATTACCTGATGTACGGGGACACCAGGGCCCTGCACACCCTGACCACATTCAATCATTGGGCTCGCACCACCACCCGCGACGACCCGAGCGAATTCAGCGATGGCTATCGGCTTAACGGCAAGCCTGTCGACGAGGCCTCAGGCGACCCGGCCTTCCTGTCGGCCCTCGGGGTCAGCGCGATGGTCAGCCCCGACAATCAACCCTGGCTTAATAATATCTGGGACAACCTGCAACATCGCTCGATCAAAGCCCATGACTATTACGCCAACACCCTGAAACTGCTGGGCATGGTGGTCATGTCCGGCCATTGGGAGCGGCCCAGGCCCACGGCCGCAAAGAAACTCGCTCACCTGCCTGTCGTTCGTTCACTCGGTCCAGTTGCTGCGCCGCAACCCCTGGCCGTCATGCCGAACACCCCACTGATGTTGGCTCGCGGTATGACTTTCAAGAAGCTGCTGCGGCGTGGGCCGCTCGGCTGAACGGTTCAAGGCGCATAAAAAAACCCCGCCTGCATCGCTGCAGGCGGGGTTTTTCAGTACAGGGGTAAGGCTGGCTTACATCATGCCGCCCATGCCACCCATGCCGCCCATGTCTGGCATGCCGCCGCCAGCTGGAGCATCTTTCTTCGGTGCTTCAACGATTCCGACTTCGGAGGTGATCAGCAAGCTGGCAACCGAAGCAGCTGCCTGCAGTGCAGAACGGGTCACCTTGGTTGGGTCCAGGATGCCCATTTCGATCATGTCGCCGTATTCGCCGGTCGCGGCGTTGTAACCGAAGTTACCTTGGCCGTTCTTGACTTCGTTGACGACAACGCTTGGCTCGTCGCCACTGTTGGCAGCGATCTGACGCAGCGGTGCTTCAACAGCGCGACGCAGCACAGCGATACCGACGTTCTGATCGGCGTTGTCGCCTTTCAGCTCCTTGATGGAAGACAGAGCACGGATCAGCGCAACGCCACCGCCAGGCACCACGCCTTCTTCAACGGCTGCACGGGTAGCGTGCAGGGCGTCTTCAACGCGGGCTTTCTTCTCTTTCATTTCAACTTCGGAACCCGCACCCACCTTGATCACCGCAACGCCGCCGGACAGCTTGGCCAGACGCTCTTGCAGTTTTTCACGGTCGTAGTCCGAGGAAGTCTCGGCAACCTGGGCACGGATCTGAGCGATACGGCCTTCGATGTCGACTTGAACGCCAGCACCGTCAACGATGATGGTGTTTTCCTTGGACAGGGTTACACGCTTGGCGCTGCCCAGGTTTTCCAGGGTAGCGCTTTCCAGGCTCAGGCCGATCTCTTCGGAGATGACGGTACCGCCGGTCAGAACGGCGATGTCCTGCAGCATGGCCTTGCGACGGTCGCCGAAGCCTGGGGCCTTGACGGCGGCGACTTTGACGATGCCACGCATGTTGTTCACAACCAGCGTTGCCAGGGCTTCGCCTTCAACGTCTTCAGCGACGATCAGCAGTGGGCGGCCAGCTTTGGCAACCGCTTCCAGCACAGGCAGCATTTCGCGAATGTTGGAGATCTTTTTGTCGACCAGCAGGATCAGCGGGCTGTCCAGCTCGGCAACCATGGTGTCTGGCTTGTTGACGAAGTACGGGGACAGGTAGCCACGGTCGAACTGCATGCCTTCAACGACCGACAGTTCGTTTTCCAGGCCAGTGCCTTCTTCAACGGTGATCACGCCTTCCTTGCCGACTTTTTCCATGGCTTCGGCAATGATGTCGCCGATGGAGTTGTCGGAGTTGGCGGAAATGGTGCCGACCTGCGCGATGGCCTTGCTGTCAGCGCAAGGCTTGGACAGGTTTTTCAGCTCTTTGACGATGGCCAGGGTGGCCTTGTCGATGCCGCGCTTGAGGTCCATCGGGTTCATGCCGGCAGCGACGGCTTTCAGGCCTTCGTTGACGATCGACTGGGCCAGAACGGTGGCGGTGGTGGTACCGTCGCCGGCGTCATCGTTGGCACGGGAGGCAACGTCTTTGACCAGCTGCGCGCCCATGTTTTCGAAACGGTCTTCCAGTTCGATTTCTTTGGCGACGGAAACGCCGTCCTTGGTGATGGTCGGAGCGCCGAAGCTCTTCTCGATGATCACGTTACGGCCTTTCGGGCCCAGGGTCGCTTTTACTGCGTCAGCCAGAACGTTGACACCAACGAGCATTTTCTTGCGGGCGGAATCGCCGAATTTAACGTCTTTAGCAGCCATGATCGATAATCCTTAAATACTTTGGAGTAACGGCAAAATGAGCGGGGAAATCAGCCTTCCAGTACAGCGAGAATCTCGTTCTCAGCCATGACCAGCAGGTCTTCGCCGTCAACTTTCACGGTGTTGCTGCCGGAGTAAGGGCCGAATACAACCTTGTCACCGACTTTGACGGCCAGAGCACGCACTTCACCGTTTTCCAGGGTTTTGCCCGGGCCGGCAGCGACGATCACACCGTGGTTGGCTTTTTCAGCAGCCGAACCTGGCAGAACGATCCCGCCGGCGGTTTTCTTTTCTTCTTCGCTGCGCTTGATAACGACGCGGTCGTGCAGAGGACGAAGCTTGCTCATTGTCGATCTCTCCTAATTGTGTTTTTCATCGGCCGGAGTCATTACCGGCGGGTTGTTATCCGGCTGTGCCGGTCGCGGTTCGCCGAGCGAAACGCGGAAGTCTGTTCGGTGTCGCCACCAGAAACCTTGCGGTGACCGATACATAAGGGCGCATAAGCTTATTACAAGGGGGCCCGGCAGATTTTTTTGTAGCGTATGGGGGTAAAAGCAACACGGCACCTCGAGGTGCCGTGCCAATGCAGCGATTATTTGCTGTCGCGGTGTTCGAACTCGCCTTCGATCACATCGCCTTCGCGCTCCAGGGGCTGGCGCGGAGCCGGGCCACCCCGGGGTTGCAGGTCGTCGGCGAACGCGCGCTGACGGATAGCGGCCTCTTCGGCGCGTTGGCGCATCTTGCCGGCCAGCAGTTTGCGGGTGAACGGCAGCAGCATGACCAGGCCGACCACATCGCTGATGAAGCCCGGCACGATCAGCAAGCCGCCGGCCAGGGCCATCATCAGGCCTTCAAGCATGGTCTGTGCGGGCAATTCGCCGCGGTTCAGGCTCTCACGGGCTCGCAGCGCCGTGGCCAGGCCGGCGACGCGCAGCACCAGCACGCCGAGCATCGAGCCGAGAATGATCAGCAACAGGGCCGGGAAAAACCCGATCGCACCGCTGACTTGAACGAATACGAACAGCTCCAACACCGGGAACAGCAGAAAGAGCAACAAAAAAGGGCGCATCAAATGGTTCCTCAACGCAAGAATGCCTTGCCAGTCCACCTTAGATGACGTCGCCGTTTCGTGAATTCAAGCGTCGGCAGACGCTTTTTTCGGCCAGACCTCGGCGCGGGCCAATGAAACCAGGGCTTCGCGCACTTGTGTCGGCGTGTTGCAAGGCTCTGCAAACGGTAGCCAGTGCAGCGCCTGGCCAATACGCAGGTGCATGCCTTCACTGTCAATGCCCGCCAGTTGTGCCGCCTCGCGGGTTGGCAGGCCGGCCAGGTCGACGTAATGGGCGATGGCCTTGGCGTGGTCGCTGTTCATGTGCTCGACCATGCTCAGCTCGGCCTTGCCGGCGAAGGGGTTGGCCAGGGTCAGTTGGTCGACCCAATGGATCGCTCCAAACCCGCCGATATAACGGTGGCGCACCGGCTTGAGCACCCAGAAATCAAAATCGTGGGCCTTGTGGTAGTTGGCCGACTCCGGGAAATAACGGTAATAGCGCTCGGCGGCCGCCTCGATGGCTGCCGCGTCTTCCAGCTTTTCGGCCTCGGCCAGGTAGGTCAGCCGCCCCACCGCCTGCACATCATCCGCCTCGCGCTCCCCCACCAGCAGTGAACACTTGGGGTCTTTCAGCAGGTTATGGGTGTGCTGGGCAATGCGGCTGATCAGAATCAGAGGGCGGCCCTGATCGTCCAGGCAATAGGGCACGACCGAGCCGAAAGGAAAGCCGGGCATGGCTTTGGACAATGTGGACAGCGCCCCACGGTATTCCTTGAGCAACAGCTCTCGGGCGTTCTTGGCAACCTGTGTGCTCAACCTGTGACTCCTCGGGTGTTCAGCCGCCCATGGCATATGGGAATGGATCTCAACACAAGGTAATCAATATCGGTGAGGGTTGCCAAGCGCGTTTTATCCGGCCTGGTTACCAGGCCACGCCAAAGCCCGCGGTGTAACGGGTCTTGCTCAAGCTGCTGTCCGAGTCGCCACTGATAATGTCGCGCTCGGCCTTGAGGTTGAGCGAGGCCCATTCGGTGACTTTGTAGCGCAGGCCCATCTCCGCATCGAGGGAATAGTCGACGGAGCCGCCAATGGGTTTGCCCAGTTCACCGGTGGTGAAGAACTCGACGGTCTTGCCCACCAGGTAGCGGTTGTAGTTCCACTTCATGGCTACGGAGTAGAAGTTTTCCTTGCCGCCGTCGGAATATTCGTAATCGGTACGGTTGACCAGCGAGCCCAGGGAGAACGCGCCCAGCTCATCATCCCAGAACTGGTAGCCGGGGCCGGTACCCACGGTGCGCTGACGTGACAGGTCTTCCACCTTGTCGCGTTTGTAGGTCAAGCGGCCCTGCCAGAACCAGTGTTCGGTGAGGAACCGGTCCAGATCGTATTCCAGGGCCCAGTTGTCGGTGGTGGTGACATCGTCCTGGAACTCACGGTTGTATTCACCCTGGCCAGTGTGACGCCATTGGCCATGACGGGCGGTGGTCTTGAAGTCGATGTCGTAGTCGTTGGTGTCTTTTTCGGCGCGTTTATAGTCCAGCGCCAGGTCGACGTTACCCTTCCATACCAGGTCTTCGATCACCGGTTTTGGCTTGATGATCTGCTGGATGCTCGCCAGCTCGACGGTCTTGGGCGCCTCGCCATTGGCCAGCACCACCTTGCCATCCTCCGCGGCTTTGAGGGACTTGGCCTTCTCGCCCGTGTACGCATCCTGCTTGACCAGCAGTTCCTGGTCGCTTTCCAACGTTTTCACCTGCTTCCAGTCGATGGGAATGGCACCCGCGTAGTCGGTCTGGACCAACAGCTTGCCGCCGTCGAAGACCTTGATCTTGCCGGTCAGGCGGTCACCGTTCTTCAACCAGACGGTATCGGCAAGCAAGGGCGTGGAGGCGCTGAACACAGCGAAGCACAGCAGGGTTCTGGACAACATAAGCAGATTCGGGGCTCGAGTTTGACAAAAAAGAAGGCATTATCGTGTTAGATGGCGTCTCAGGAAGGACTGACTCAAGGATTAGGGTTGAGTTCCCCTTTCATTACGATGCTTACAGACGTTTCTTACAAAAATGCCGACGTTTCAGACGGATGCCCCACAGTGAACCCATCAGCAGAAACCCCGCAAAGCCCCGCCGAGATGCGCCGCACGGCGTTGTACCTGACATTGGCCCAAGTGCCCGAGGGGTGCGTGGTGAGTTATGGCGAGCTGGCCCAACTTGCCGGTCTGGGCCGCGCGGCGCGCTGGGTGGGACGTACCTTGAGCCAATTGCCCGAGGACACCCGACTGCCCTGGCACCGGGTGCTGGGTGCCGGCGGTCGGATAAGCCTGCCCGTGGGCACGGTTTCGGGGGACGAGCAACGCGCGCGCTTGAGCAGTGAAGGCGTGACAGTACGGAACAATCGTGTGGATATTCGGCGTCATGGCTGGCGCCCGGTAGAGCACAGCGGTTAGAGTGCGCGCTTTGTTTCCGTAAATCTGAGGCAGACTCCAGCCCATGCCCCGTAAAACCTGGCGCGCCGCGCTCGCCGCTTATGCCAGCCCCTCGACGTTAGTGCTGTTGTTGCTCGGCTTTGCCGCCGGCCTGCCTTATATGTTGGTGTTCTCGACGCTTTCGGTGTGGTTGCGCGAGGCGGGTGTGGCCCGCGAAACCATCGGTTATGCCAGCCTGATTGGCCTGGCATATGCCTTCAAGTGGGTCTGGTCGCCGCTGCTCGACCAATGGCGACTGCCGCTGCTCGGTAAACTTGGGCGTCGCCGCTCCTGGTTGGTGCTCGCCCAGTCGCTTGTGATTCTCGGGTTGATCGGCATGGGCTTCTGCGACCCGCAGAAACACCTCTCCTGGCTGATCGCCATTGCCGTTATCGTCGCCTTCGCCTCCGCTACCCAGGACATCGCCGTCGACGCCTACCGCCTGGAAATCGCCGATGACAGCCGCCAGGCCGCCCTCGCCGCCAGCTATATGTCCGGTTATCGCATCGCAGCCCTGCTGGCTACCGCCGGTGCGCTGTTTTTCGCCGAGGGTTTCGGTTCCACCGGTTTCAACTATAAACACTCGGCCTGGACCGGCACCTACGTGCTGTTCGGCGTACTCATGGTGCCAGCCCTGCTGACCACCCTGTTCATGCGTGAACCCAATGTGCCGCTGCGCACCCAGTTGCAGGCAGGGCGCTACAGCTTCCTCCACCAATTGGTCTCGGTCTTCGTGCTGATCGTGCTGCTGGTGTCGGTACCGGCGACCTTTACCCAGCTGTACAACACCGATTTCGCCAGCGTGTTGTTCCACGGCGTCAGCCTGTGGGAACTGCTGATGGAAGACCGCGCCTTCCTGCGCGCCATTCTCTACATCACCCTCACCAGCCTGTGCCTGTCGGCCATGGGCCGTCGCGGGCTGGCGCCGGTGCTCACGCCGGTCAACGACTTTATCCTGCGCTATCGCTGGCAGGCGCTGCTGCTGCTGGGACTGATCGCGAGCTACCGCATGTCCGACACGGTCATGGGCGTGATGGCCAACGTGTTTTACATCGACCAGGGTTTTACCAAGGACCAGATCGCCGGGGTCAGCAAGATCTTCGGCCTGATCATGACCCTGCTCGGCGCCGGCATGGGCGGCCTGCTGATCGTGCGCTTCGGCATCCTGCCGATCCTGTTCATCGGCGGCGTGGCCTCAGCCGGCACCAACCTGCTGTTCGTGATGCTCGCCGACATGGGCCCGGATCTGCAGATGCTGATCTTCACCATTTCCCTGGACAACTTCAGCTCGGGCCTGGCCACCTCGGCCTTCGTGGCTTACCTCTCAAGCCTGACCAACCTCAAGTTCTCCGCCACCCAATACGCCCTGCTCAGTTCGATCATGCTGTTGCTGCCGCGCCTGATCGGCGGGTATTCGGGGGTCATGGTGGAAAAGTTCGGCTATCACAACTTCTTCCTGATCACCTGCCTGCTGGGTGTGCCGACGTTGTTCCTGATTGCACTGCATTGGTTTCAGGAGCATCGGCGGGCGAAGTTGAATCCGCCCCAGGTTGACTGACACGCCTCGATCAATGTGGGAGCTGGCTTGCCTGCGATGCAGACGACGTGGTGTATCTGAAACACCACGGTGACCCCATCGCAGGCAAGCCAGCTCCCACAAAAACACCCCACGACCTCACGCCTGTACTCCGACGGCAACCGCCCGTACAATCCCAAGTCATTTCAAGTCCAAGCAACCGACAACGGCCTACCATGCGTACCAGTCAATATTTGCTCGCCACACAGAAAGAAACGCCTTCCGACGCGGTCGTGATCAGCCATCAGTTGATGCTGCGCGCCGGCATGATCCGCAAACTGGCCTCCGGCCTGTACACCTGGCTGCCCATGGGCCTCAAGGTAATGCGTAAGGTCGAAGCCATCGTTCGTGAAGAAATGAACGCTGCCGGCTCTCTGGAAGTGTTGATGCCGAGCACCCAACCGGCTGAACTGTGGCAGGAATCCGGGCGCTGGGAAGAGTACGGCCCTGAATTGCTGCGCTTCAAGGACCGTCATGGCCGCGACTTCTGCGCCGGCCCGACCCACGAAGAAGTGATCACCGACCTGATGCGCAACGAGCTGAGCAGCTACAAGCAGCTGCCGCTGAACCTGTATCAGATCCAGACCAAGTTCCGTGACGAAATTCGCCCACGCTTCGGCTTGATGCGCGGCCGCGAATTCATCATGAAGGACGCTTACTCGTTCCACGCCGACCAGGCGTCCCTGCAGGTCACCTACGACCGCATGCACACCGCCTACTGCAACGTGTTCACGCGCCTGGGCCTGAAATTCCGCCCGGTTGAAGCGGACAACGGCTCCATCGGCGGCGCCGGCTCCCACGAGTTCCATGTGCTGGCCGAATCCGGCGAAGACGATATCGTCTTCAGCAACGGCTCCGACTACGCGGCGAACATCGAGAAAGCCGAAGCCGTGCCACGGGAAACCTCCCGCGCGGCACCTGCCGAAGAGCTGCGCCTGGTGGACACCCCGGACACCAAAACCATCGCGGCCCTGGTGGAGAAGTTCAATCTGCCGATTGAAAAGACCATCAAGACCCTGATCGTGCGCGCCGAAGAAGAAGGCAAGCTGATCGCCCTGGTGATCCGTGGCGACCACGAGCTCAACGAAATCAAGGCTGCCCAGCAACCTGGCGTGGCCAGCCCGCTGGTCATGGCCACCGATGCCGAACTGCGCGACGCCATTGGCGCCGGTGCCGGTTCGCTCGGCCCACTGAACCTGCCGCTGCCGATCATCATCGACCGTTCGGTCGAACTGATGAGCGACTTCGGTATCGGCGCGAACATCGACGACAAGCACTACTTTGGCGTCAACTGGGAACGCGACCTGCCGGTTCCGACCGTCGCCGACCTGCGTAACGTCGTGGCCGGTGACCCAAGCCCGGACGGCAAGGGCACGCTGGAAATCAAGCGCGGCATCGAAGTCGGGCACATCTTCCAGCTGGGCGACAAGTACAGCCAGGCGATGAAGTGCGAAGTACTGGGCGAAAACGGCAAGCCGATCACCCTGCAAATGGGTTGCTACGGCATTGGCGTGTCCCGCGTGGTCGCGGCTGCCATCGAGCAGAACAACGACGAGAAAGGCATCATCTGGAGCGACGCCCTGGCGCCGTTCCAGATCGCCCTGGTACCGCTGCGCTACGACAACGAGCAAGTGCGCGAAGCCACCGACAAACTGTATGCCGAACTGACGGCAGCCGGTTTTGAAGTGCTGCTGGACGACCGGGACAAGAAAACCAGCCCGGGCATCAAGTTCGCCGACATGGAACTGATTGGTATCCCTCACCGTATCGTGGTCAGTGACCGCGGCCTGGCCGATGGCAATCTGGAATACAAGAGCCGGACCGAAGCCGAAGCCCAACCGTTGCCGGTGGCTGACGTGCTGTCTTTCCTTCAGGCGCGTATTCGTCGCTGAAAACCAGATCAAGAGAAGTCATGTTCAAGCGAAACACCAAAGCCCTGGGGGGCGCCGCCTTGTGCGGCGCCCTGCTGGTCAGCGGCTGTGCCAACCAGATGTCGCAACGCAGCGAACACGAGGAGCGGGTCGAGCGCAAGTTGCTCGACCACAGCCTGCAGATCGATGTAGGCGAGCCCAAAGTGCTTGAACTGCCGCAACGCCGGGTTCGCATCCACGAACAGAAGACCTTCGAGGTCACCGAGTTCGAAGTCACTCGTCGCTACGATCGCTACACCCCTTACCAACCCTGGCGCAAACTCTATGAGATGCCCCTGGGGGTGGTTGCCCTGGTGGCGGGCGCGGGCGCCAACGTGGCGAATATCTTCGCCCTCGGCAACCTGCCCACCAGCATGACGCGTGACTGGCTTTCCTACGGCGTGGACGGCATCAACCCGTTCATGAACGTGCAATCCCATGGCCGTGCGCAACAGAATCTGGCCGGTATCGATGAAGTCCAGCGTGACAAACGCGTGGAGTACTCAAGCCTGCCCTGGAGCGAACGGCCGGTACAGGTCACCGCCGGCAAGCAGATCCATGAGCTGACCACCGACCGCAACGGCGTGCTGCGCCTGAACCTGTTGGACAGCCCCTTCGCAGAGCAGGACCTGAACCGCGTCACCACCTTGAAGATCAGCGTCGAAGACGGGCAGGACGACGTGCATTCGGACTCGTCCCTGGCCATCAGCAGCACCCTGCGCGGCAAGCTGCTGGAGGCCCATGGCCTGATCTACGACGACCTGGAAGATGACGAGGTGAACCAGTGGGTGCACCGGGTCAAACGCCTGTCGGAGCTGGGCCTGGAAGAAGAAGCCAGCGAGTTGGAACAAAGCCTGATCGAACTGACGCGCAACGATCCCGAGTTGCAGCAGGAATTTCTGCAGGCATTGACCAAGGATGCGGGTCGGCTGGTGGCAGATCCGGGCGCTCGCTGAAACCTCAGAAACGTTGCTGGTCAAATGTGGGAGCTGGCTTGCCAGCTCCCACATTTTTATACGGTTTCTACCAGGAGAACTCGAGTTGTTCGTTGCCGCTGCTGAGATCGAGCAAGCGCACGCCAATGCCCAGTAATCTCACCGGCTTCCCACCCCGATTGAACGCCTGCGTCAGCAACTGTTGATAACTCTCCAGATCCCGCCCGGCCCCCGCCTGCTCCAGCGTCGTTTGGGTAAAGTCATGAAACTTCACTTTGACGAACGGTTTGCCTGCGCGATAACTGCTGTCGATGCGCGCCATACGTCCGGCGAGGGTTTCCATCAGTTCGGGTAGTTTTGCCAGGCAGCTTGAGAGGTCCGGCAAATCCACGTCGTAGGTGTTTTCCACGCTGATGGACTGTCGTCGGCTGTCGTTGTGTACCAGGCGCTCATCGATCCCACGGGCAAGGCTCCAGAGCCGCTCGCCAAAGCTGCCGAACTCCCGCACCAGCGCCAACTTGTTCCATTCACGCAATTGCAGGCAGTCTTCAATTCCCAGGCGTGCCAACTTGTCGGCGGTGACCTTGCCCACGCCGTGCAGCTTGCTCACTGGCAGCATCGAGACAAAATCCTCCACCTGGTCCGGCGTGATCACGAACAGGCCATTGGGCTTTTTCCAGTCGCTGGCGATCTTGGCCAGAAACTTGTTCGGTGCCACGCCCGCAGACACGGTGATATGCAGCTGGTTGGAAACCCGGCGACGAATGTCCTGGGCGATGCGTGTGGCGCTGCCGCCGAAGTGCGGGCTGTCGGAAACATCCAGATAGGCCTCGTCCAGCGACAACGGCTCGATCAGGTCGGTGTAGTCACGAAAGATCGCCTGGATTTCCTTCGACGCTTCCTTATAAGCGTCCATGCGCGGTTTGACGATGGTCAGGTCCGGGCACAGCTTCAAGGCATGCCGTGACGACATGGCCGAACGCACCCCGTACGCCCGTGCCTCGTAGTTGCAAGTGGCGATCACCCCACGGCGATCCGCCGAGCCGCCCACCGCCAAAGGCTTCTGCGCCAGGCTCGGGTCATCGCGCATCTCGATGGCGGCGTAGAAGCAATCACAGTCGACGTGGATGATTTTGCGCTGCGTCATATAAAGGGTGCAGTTCAACGGGTGGCCAGTATCGCACTCACCCCTGTATATAGCACCAGTAGTTTGAATCTTCCGTCTGAACGGTAGGAAAATTCGTAGATGAATTCATTTTTTCAATCGAGTTTGCCTCAGCGATAGAGCTGAAACCCTTGCTCTGCCTGGGTCCGTGGGGTTTCAACGGCAGGCCGTCAGGTGCTAACCGATTGAACCAGAAGCGCTTTTCCATAAATAAACGGTTGACACCCCTGCGTTCCTCTGTAGAATGCCGCCTCACAGACGCGGGATGGAGCAGCCTGGTAGCTCGTCGGGCTCATAACCCGAAGGTCGTCGGTTCAAATCCGGCTCCCGCAACCAAACATCAAAAAAGGTCACTCGAAAGAGTGGCCTTTTTTGTATCCGTCGAAAAAGTTCTTCTGAAACAATGACATGGCATCTTTCATGAAACCGCACACGGTTTGTAGAGTCCATCTCATTGCAGGCTATGCTCAGTACTCAGGCACGACCCTCTACGACCAATGGCCGCTGTCGCCGCCCCCGGTGATACGCGTTAATATTTGCAATTATTTTGTCCATAGGGATTGGTAACTTGGCTGGATACCTCCATCCTGTCGCGCACAATCCACGAGGTGATTGATGCGCGCCGACTCGTCTGAACCACAAGACACCGTTACAGCAGAACAACCGATCACTCCCACCCGTTTGCGCTGGCTGGATCTGTTGAGCAAATACCGTCAGCCCATCGGGCTGGCCGTCACCCTGTTGCTGTTTGCAATCGCCTTGGTTGCCTGCCGACACCTGTTGCTGGAGCTGGACCTCTATGCCCTCCACGACTCCATCCTGGAAGTGCCCAAGCCCGCCCTGCTCGGCGCACTGGCAGCCTCTGTCGCCGGTTTCATCATTCTGCTGGGCTATGAGTTTTCCGGCGCGCGCTATGCCGGGGTAAAACTGCCTGCCAAGACCCTGGCCCTCGGGGGCTTCACCGCCTTTGCCATCGGCAATGCCATTGGCCTGTCGATGCTCTCGGGCGGCTCGGTGCGTTACCGTCTCTATGCGCGCCACGGCATCGGGGCGTCAGAAGTGGCCCATATGACCGTGTTCGCCAGTCTGGCCCTGGGCTGTGCGCTACCACCGCTCGCCGCACTGGCGACCCTGAGCAATCTGCCCGCTGCCTCCCTCGCACTGAACCTGCCCCAGGGCCTGCTGGGTGGCATTGCCGGTGCCGTACTGCTGCTGTCGGCGATACTGTGCATCGGCATCTACCGTCGACGTCTGCCGGAACAACCCTACCCGGACAATCTGCTGGTCAAGGCCGGACGCCGTACCTTGCGCCTGCCCGGCCGGCGCCTGACGTTCCTGCAGTTGATCATCACCGCACTGGACGTCGCTGCCGCCGCCACCGTCCTTTATATGCTGCTGCCGGAAGCGCCGCCCTTTGGCCCGTTCCTGCTGGTGTACCTGCTGGCCCTGGCCGCTGGCGTGCTCAGCCATGTACCCGGCGGTGTCGGGGTGTTCGAAGCGATCCTGCTGGCCGCTTTCGCCGACAAACTCGGTGCCGCGCCCCTGGCCGCGGCCCTGTTGCTGTACCGCATGATCTACGTGGTACTGCCGCTGTTGATTGCCTGCGTGTTCCTGCTGGTCAACGAAGCCCAGCGCCTGTTCCAGACCCAGCAAAGCCTGCGGGTCGCATCAGGGCTGGCGGCGCCGGTATTGGCCGTACTGGTTTTTTTGTCCGGCGTGGTCCTGCTGTTTTCCGGCGCCACGCCCGAAATCGACTCACGCCTGGAAAACATCGGCTTCCTGATTCCCCACCGCCTGATTGACGCCTCCCACTTCGGCGCCAGCCTGATCGGCGTGTTGTGCCTGTTGCTCGCCCAAGGCCTGCGTCGTCGCTTGTCGGCTGCCTGGATGCTGACCATGGTGCTGCTGCTGGTGGGCGCCCTGCTCTCGCTGCTCAAGGGTTTCGACTGGGAAGAAGCCAGCCTGATGACCATGACCGCGATTTTGCTGGCGATCTTCCGTCGCTCGTTCTACCGCGCCAGCCGGCTGACCGAGCTACCGTTTTCGCCGCTGTACCTGGTGGCCAGCGTTTGTGTGCTGGGCGCCTCGATCTGGCTGCTGCTGTTCGCCTATCAAGACGTGCCCTACAGCCACCAGCTGTGGTGGCAGTTCACCCTCGACGCCAACGCCCCGCGTGGCCTGCGCTCGCTGCTGGGCGCCGCCGTGGTGCTGGTGGTCGTCTCGCTGACCTGGCTGCTGCGCACCGCGCGTCCGGTGATCCACCTGCCGACCGCGGATGAGCTGGAACGCGCCAGCAAGATCCTGATGGCCTCGTCCCAGCCCGATGGCGGCCTGGCACTGACCGGCGACAAGGCGCTGCTGTTCCATCCCAACGATGAAGCCTTCCTGATGTACGCCCGCCGCGGGCGCAGCCTGGTCGCGCTGTATGACCCTATCGGCCCGACCCAGCCCCGGGCGGAGATGATCTGGCAGTTCCGCGACCTGTGTGACATCCACCATGCACGCCCGGTGTTTTACCAAGTGCGGGCGGAGAACCTGCCGTACTACATGGACATCGGCCTGACGGCGATCAAGCTCGGCGAGGAAGCCCGGGTCGACCTGAAGCGCTTCGATCTGGAAGCCAAGGGCAAGGAGATGAAAGACCTGCGCTATACCTGGAACCGTGGCACCCGGGACGGCTTGTCCCTGGAGATCCATGAGCCGGGCATGGCGCCGATGGAAGAACTCAAGGTCATCTCCGACGCCTGGCTGACCGGCAAGAACGTACGGGAAAAGGGCTTTTCCCTGGGACGTTTCAGCGATGACTACCTCAAGCACTTTCGCATGGCGATCATTCGCTTCGAGGGGCGCCCGGTGGCCTTCGCCAACCTGCTCGAGACCTACAACCATGACCTGGCCAGTCTCGACCTGATGCGCGCCCACCCGGACGCGCCCAAGCTGACCATGGAGTTCATGATGGTCGGCCTGATTCAACACTATAAGAGTCATGGCTACGCCCGCTTCAGCCTCGGCATGGTGCCGTTGTCGGGCCTGCAACCACGACGTGGCGCTCCGCTGACCCAACGCCTGGGCTCGATGGTGTTCCGCCGTGGCGAGCAACTGTATAACTTCCAAGGTTTGCGCCGCTTCAAAGACAAATTCCAGCCCGACTGGGAACCCCGTTACATGGCCGTGCCCGCAGGACTTGATCCGCTGGTGGCATTGGCCGATACCGCCGCCCTGATCGCGGGCGGCTTGACTGGATTGGTGAAACGCTGATGATTCGACGCTCCTGGCGGTATGTATTGGCCTTTGTTGTGCTGCTCGCCCTGATCCTGGGCGGTGGCTATTGGTACTGGAACCGCCCTGCCCCGCAGCCGACCCTGGAGCAACTGCCCCAGGCCGACGGCTCGGTCATGACCCGCGTGACGCCTGCCGGCACACCGAAAGCCCGGGTAGCCGTGGCCGTGCTGGCCGACGCCACCCTGAGCGACAGCCAGTTGATCGCCCTGAGCCAGGGCGGCAAGGCGCAGATCGTTCAAGTGATCCTGCCCAAGGACGACTGCAAGCTTCAGGAACAAGCGCTGCAAACCGCGCTTGGCCAGCTCAAGGGCCCGGCGACACTGGTCAGCGGCATCGGCCCGGGTGCTGCGCTCGCATGGCGCTGGCTCGCCGCACAGAACGACGACAAGGCCAACGCCATTTCCGTCGGCTTCGCCATGACCCAGGAAGGTTGCAACGACCCGTTGCCGAAAACCTCGGCACACGGCAACTGGCTGGTGGCATGGAACGACAACCCTGACGATGATGCCGCCAGTTTCGTACGCGATACACCGCGCGCCACCACCAGCATCAGCGACTACGACATTCATTACCCGCAAGTGCTGAACAACGAACTGCGCAAGCAATTGGTGGGTTCGGACAACGGCGGCCTGGCGATCCCGGTGGTCGAAGTGCCGGCCGGTCAGGCGAAGGACACCGTGACCCTGTTCCTTTCCGGTGACGGCGGCTGGCGCGACCTGGACCGGGACGTGGCCGGCGAAATGGCCAAGATCGGCTACCCGGTGGTCGGTATCGACACCCTGCGCTACTACTGGCAGCACAAGACCCCGGAACAGAGCGCCAAGGACCTCACGGAGCTGATGCAGCACTACCGGCAGAAATGGGGCACCAAGCGCTTCGTGCTGACCGGCTACTCGTTCGGCGCCGACGTACTCCCGGCCATCTACAATCGCCTGCCGGAAAACGAGCAGCAGCGTGTGGACGCAATCATCCTGCTGGCCTTCGCCCGCACCGGCAGCTTTGAAATCGAAGTGGAAGGCTGGCTGGGCAACGCCGGCAAAGAAGCCGCTACCGGCCCGGAAATGGCCAAGCTGCCGGCTGACAAAGTGGTGTGCATCTATGGCGCCGAAGAAGTCGACGAGAGCGGTTGCACCGACAAGACCGCAGTGGGCGAAACCGTGAAGCTGCCAGGCGGGCATCACTTCGATGAGAACTACCCGGCGCTGGCCAAGCGATTGGTGGATATCATCGTGAAGCACCAAACCAAAGCCGAATGATTTCCCCCCTGTAGTGAGCGGGCTTGCCCCGCGCTGGGTGGCGAAGCCGCCCTAAAACCAAACGCCGCATTCTGCCTGACAGAGTGCGGCGTTATTATTGGGGCGGCTTCGCCATCCAGCGCGGGTGTAGCCCGCTCACCACAACAGGCCAGCTCACCACAGGCAGCTCGCTCCTACAGTGTCTAGCGCGGTTCGATGTGGGCAATCATCAACTGCACCGTCTCGTTCCCGCGAAACTCGTTCACATCCAGCTTGTAGGCCAACTCTACCCACTTCACCGCCGGGTTCGGCCAAACCTCGCGGTCCACGCCAAAAGCGATCCCGTCCAGCTTCACCGATCCGCATTCGGTCTTGAGCACCACCTTGAGGTGTCGCTCCCCCACCACCCGCTGCTCCACCAACTGGAACACACCGTGAAACACCGGCTCGGGGAAGTGCTGCCCCCACGGGCCTGCATGCCGTAGCGCGCGGGCCAGTTCCAGGTGAAACTCTTCCACCGCCAGGGTGCCGTCGGACAGCAGGCGCCCGGTGAGATCTTCCTCCCGCAATTGCCGACGCACTTCGGCATCAAAGGCTTCGGCAAACAGCGGAAAATTCGCCTCGGGCAGGGTCAGGCCCGCCGCCATGGCGTGACCGCCGTATTTGGCGATCAGATTGGGATGCTGGCTGGCGACCACCGCCAGGGCGTCACGGATATGAAAACCCTGCACAGAGCGTCCTGAGCCCTTGAGCAGGCCATCACCGGCATCGGCGAAGGCGATGGTCGGCCGGAAGTACCGCTCTTTCATGCGCGACGCCAGAATGCCGATCACGCCCTGGTGCCACTCGGGGTCGAACAGGCACAGACCGTATGGCATCGATTCCACCGGCAAGTCCTTGAGCTGGGCCAGGGCCTCGCGCTGCATACCTTGTTCAATGGATTTACGGTCCTGGTTCATGCCGTCCAGTTGTGCGGCCATTTCCCGCGCTGCCGCAAAATCGGTCGTGAGCAGGCATTCGATGCCCAGGCTCATGTCATCGAGACGACCGGCGGCGTTCAAGCGTGGCCCGAGGATAAACCCCAGGTCCGTGGAGGTGATGCGCGCAGCGTCGCGCTTGGCCACTTCGAGAATCGCCTTGATCCCCGGCCGCGCGCGCCCGGCGCGAATACGCTCCAGCCCCTGATGCACCAGGATGCGGTTGTTGGCGTCCAGGGGCACCACGTCGGCGACGCTGCCCAGTGCCACCAGATCAAGCAATTCGCCGATGTTCGGCTGCGGTTTGTTTTCGTACCAGCCCAAACTGCGCAAGCGCGCGCGTAACGCCATCAGCACGTAAAAGATCACACCCACACCGGCCAGGGCCTTGCTGGGAAAGTCACAGCCTGGCTGGTTCGGGTTGACGATCGCGTCCGCCGCCGGCAGCGCGTCACCCGGCAAGTGGTGGTCAGTGACCAGCACCCGCAAACCCGCCGCCTTGGCCGCCGCCACGCCTTCGACGCTGGAAATGCCATTGTCCACGGTGATCAGCAACTGCGGTTCGCGCTGCAGGGCTACCGCGACGATCTCCGGGGTCAAGCCATAACCGTACTCGAAGCGATTGGGCACCAGGTAATCGACATGGGCCGCACCCAGCAAGCGCAGGCCCAGGGTACCCACGGTGCTGGCGGTGGCACCGTCCGCATCGAAGTCACCCACGATCAGGATGCGCTGACGCTGCTCCAAAGCCGTCACCAACAGGTCGACGGCCGCATCGATGCCCTTGAGCTGTTGATAAGGGATCAACCGCGCCAGGCTCTTGTCCAGTTCGGCCTCGGACTGCACCCCGCGTGCGGCGTAGAGTCGGGTCAGCAGTGGAGGCATTTCACCGAGAAAGGGCAGAACAGCGGGTAATGGGCGAGGATCGATACGCATGGGGTGACGGAAACTTCTCTTCTATTACAACGGTTAAACAACGTTGCTGAAAACAACCTGAATCAAATGTGGGAGCGGGCTTGTCGGCTCCCACATAAGCCTGTTTCGGCAGAGTCAGCCGCGCTCACCGACCAGCCATTGCAACTGCACTTCATGCTGGCCACGGTCATCGGTGACGAACATTGTGCCTTCGCTGATCATCACGTCCCACTTGATCACACGGGGCATGTCCTGGGCGAGGGTCTCGAGGACTTCCTGCGGCACGGCGGCGATGTGCACGTTTTTCAGGTTGTTTGCCACCGGGACCACCTTGCCCTCCCACACGCGCAAGCTGCCGTAGGCCAGCAGGCTGGTACGCTCGGTGCGACGCGAACACCAGGTCAGGCGGTCAGCGTCGGGCTGGCCCACTTCGATCCAGTGCAACACTCGGTCATCCAGACTTTTTTCCCACAGGGCTGGTTCGTCTACATCCGACAGGCCGCGCCCGAACGAAAGTTGCTCGTTGTACCAGAGGGCGTAGGCCAACAGGCGCACGGTCATGCGCTCTTCGGTTTCCGAAGGATGGCGGGCGATGGTCTGTTTGACGTTCTCGTACACCGAGCGATCGAGGTCGGTGAGGTTGAGTTCGAATTTGTAAGTCGTGGACGGCTGGGCCATGAACGGGCTTCTAGAGACAGGAAAAGGCGGTCAGTCTAACCGATGGCGAGGGCATTCAACGAATACTGAACGGCATCCTCCTTCTAGGGGGCGTGCACCTATGTTAAAAGGCTTCACACTCCAGCCCTGCGCAGACAAGGATCCCCATGTCGTTTAATGCCAAACCGCTTGCCGGCCTGAAAGTCATCGAACTCGGTACGCTGATCGCCGGCCCGTTCGCCTCACGCATCTGCGCGGAGTTTGGCGCCGAGGTGATCAAGGTGGAATCGCCGGACGGCGGCGACCCGCTGCGCAAATGGCGCAAGCTGTATGAGGGCACTTCGCTGTGGTGGTTCGTGCAGGCGCGCAACAAGCAGTCGCTGACCCTGAACCTCAAGCACCCCGACGGCCTGGCGATCCTCAAGCAATTGCTGGCGGACGCCGACATCCTGATCGAAAACTTCCGCCCCGGCGTACTGGAAAAACTCGGCCTGAGCTGGGAAACCCTGCATGCGCTCAATCCAAAACTGGTGATGGTGCGCCTCTCGGGTTTTGGCCAGACCGGACCGATGAAAGACCAGCCTGGATTTGGCGCGGTAGGCGAGTCCATGGGCGGACTGCGCTATATCACCGGGTTCGAGGATCGCCCCCCGGTGCGCACCGGGATTTCCATCGGTGACTCCATCGCGGCCCTGTGGGCGGTGATCGGCGCACTGATGGCACTGCGTCACCGTGAGGTCAACGGCGGACTGGGCCAGGTGGTGGATGTGGCGCTGTACGAAGCCATTTTCGCAATGATGGAAAGCATGATCCCGGAGTTCGATGTATTCGGGTTTATCCGTGAGCGCACCGGTAACATCATGCCCGGCATCACACCCTCTTCGATTCACACCAGCGCCGACGGCAAACACGTGCAGATCGGCGCCAACGGCGACGCAATCTTCAAGCGCTTCATGTCGGCCATTGGTCGTGATGACCTGGCCAACGATCCGCAACTGGCCAGCAACGATGGGCGCGACAGCCGTCGCGATGAGTTGTATGGCGTGATCGATCGCTGGGTCAACTCGCTACCGCTGGAGCAGGTGGTGGAACAGCTCAACCAGGCCGATGTGCCCGCCAGCCGCATCTACAGCGCCGAAGACATGCTGGGCGACCCGCAATTCCTGGCCAGGGAGATGTTCCTCAAGGCGCAATTGCCGGGCGGCAAGGACTTCAAGATGCCAGGCATCGTGCCCAAGCTGTCGGACACTCCCGGCAGCTGTGAATGGGTCGGGCCGCAGTTGGGTGAGCACAACGCCCAGGTGCTGGCGACATTGGGCTATGACTGTGCTGCCATCACCCGTCTGCGCGAGGATGGCGCCATTTGATGGCCCGTTACCGCCGCGCGCACTGGCTGCCTCGCTTGTGCATCGCCGGCCTGCTGTCGAGCGGGTGTTCGCTGCCGGCACAGGCCGGGGACACCTTGATCTGGCTATTGCGCGACCTCCCCCCTTTGACCATCTTCGAAGGCCCGCGCAAGGGTCAGGGGGCACTTGACCAGCTACTGCCGATGCTGATCGAACGCCTGCCGGAATATCGGCACCAGGTGCTGCACGTCAACCGCGCACGGGGCATGCAAATGCTGCGCGAACCGAGTTTCACCTGTGATCCGTCGCTGCTGTGGACCTCGGAGCGGGCCCGGTACATCGTTTTTTCCAGCCAGGCCTTTGTGGTCGCCAGCAACGGCGTCACCCTTCGGCGCAGCCATCTGAGCGAACTGGCGCCGTTCATCGACGAGGGGCAGTTCGACTTGCAGGCCTTTCTCGAGGGCCGCAAATCACGCGTAGGCGCCATCGCGGAACGCAGTTATGGACCGATCATCGATGAGCGGCTCAAGCAGGCCGATCCGCACAAACTGGCGCTTCATTACGGGAATGATGCCTTGGGCAGCCTGCTGCAGATGCAACGTCTGGGAAGACTGGAAGCCGTGCTGGGCTACTGGCCGGAAATCCGCTATCACGCGATGCAGCAGGGAATCGCGACGGATGACCTGAGTTTCTACCCCATCAAGGGCTCGGCGCCCTACCAGCGCACGCACATCGGATGTTCGGACACCCCTCAGGGACGCGAGGCAATTCAACGGATCGACCAGGTGATCCGGGAAATTCCACAGGAACAGGTACAACAATCCTACGCGTCGTGGCTGGATCCAACTATGCGGGAAGAGTATCTGCGGGATAACCCAAGCTTTTTCCAGGACCCGCAACCCTGACAAATCGCGGGCAAAAAGAAACCCCGAGCAGTGGGGAGACAACTCGGGGTTAAACGTGGTCCACAAAGACCAGTACAACAAGCCACAAACACCGGAGCACAATGTTTGCTCTTGCTGTTACGAAATCTGACCGACCACCACGTAGGAAGGTTCCGAAGAAAAATAATTCTTCATGCCAATGCGGCGCCGCGGGTCTGGGCGGCATTGCGCAACGCGGCAATCACGGAAGGCTCCAGACGCCCCTCGGCGATTTTCAGATCGCGCAGCAGGCAGTCCACTACATCCACCAACGCACGCTTGTCGAGCAATTGCGCCTGGTCGACTTCACGCTCGACCACGATGGCACCGGCAGGACTTTTCACGGTTACCAGGCGCTCGCCCTGCACACCGCAGGTGGTCAACGTAACCTGATAAGGGCTCAGCGCTTCTTCGAGCAATAGGCTGATACTTTCCATTTCGATCACCACTCAATAGTTCGGGAACAATCGTTTCAACGGGGGCAGCTTCTATCCTAAGTGACTGTTTGTGACGTAGGAAAGTTCGCTTTATCGTCGCTATGGGGGCGTCAGGGAGTGACTTGATCCAGCATGCGCTTGCAACATGACAGGCAAAAAACGGGCGCACATAACCGCTTACGCAATGGATGGGTGTTTTGGGGGTTGCCGGCGGATGCGGCAGAAGGTGAATCCTATACTCGGTACGCGCGGGCAGTGCTGCCAGGCAGATAAAAGCGCATGTCAAAAGGCCCTTATTGCGAAGGAGGAAGATGATGTTGGAACACGAAGAGCGGCAGGCAGCGATAGAGAAAATTCACGCAGATATTTCCCGCATCTATGCAGAACAGCGCAAGCTCAACGCAGAAGTACACAAAATCACACGTGAGAATTTCTGGTATCCCGTCGGCATTGCAGTGGGCTTCTTTACCGCCGTCGGCACCGTAATGGCGATAGCACAAAAACTACTCAACTAACTGAAACGCCTACCCTATTCACCAGAAACAAAAAACGCCGCTGACCCAAGGAAGGGAAAGCGGCGTTTTCGTTTACGAGATTCGCCTTACAACGGCTTGCCCCGGTTGCCATGCTGGCTCACAAACCCCTGCACCGCCTTCAGGTCATTGGCCAACACGGTGCAACGCTCTTCGCGCTCCAACAAATCGACCAGGTGCACCGGCAGTTCCAGCGCCTTGCCAATGCCTGCCTTTACCACCGCCTCCGGGAATTTCACCGGATGTGCAGTCCCGAGGATCACCATCGGCGTATCCAGGCTGCGACGGCATTCCCGAGCGGCCTTCACGCCGATGGCGGTGTGCGGGTCCAGCAGCTCGCCGGTCTGGGCGTAGACTTCAGCGATGGTTTCGCAGGTCTGCGCGTCGTCCACGGCCAGGGAGTCGAACAGCTTGCGGGTTTCGGTCCAGCGCTCTTCATCCACGCTGAAGCCGCCGCCACGCTTGAAGCTGTCCATCAAGCCGGCAATCGCCGCGCCGTTGCGACCATGCATGTCGAACAGCAAACGCTCGAAGTTAGACGACACCATGATGTCCATCGATGGCGACAAGGTAGCGTGCAGGGTTTCCTTGACGTACTGGTTGCCGCTCATGAAGCGGTGCAGGATGTCATTGCGGTTGGTGGCGACGATCAACTGGTTGATCGGCAACCCCATGTTGCGCGCCAGGTAACCGGCGAAGATGTCGCCGAAGTTGCCGGTCGGCACCGAGAACGAGACCGAACGCGCCGGGCCGCCCAACTGCAGGGACGCATGGAAGTAATAGACGATCTGGGCCATGATCCGCGCCCAGTTGATCGAGTTCACCGCCACCAGCCGCGTGCCCTTCAGGAAGCTCTGGTCGGCGAAGCTGGCCTTGACCATTTCCTGGCAGTCATCGAAGTTGCCTTCGATGGCGATGTTGTGGATGTTCTCACCGAAAATGGTGGTCATCTGGCGTCGCTGCACTTCCGATACGCGGTTGTGCGGGTGCAGGATGAAGATGTCGACGTTTTCGCAGTGCTTGCAGCCTTCGATGGCCGCCGAGCCGGTATCCCCGGAAGTCGCACCGATGATCACCACGCGCTCGCCGCGCTTCTCCAGCACGTAGTCCAACAGCCGGCCGAGCAGTTGCAGGGCGAAGTCCTTGAATGCCAGGGTCGGGCCGTGAAACAGCTCCAGTACCCATTCATTGCTGTTCAACTGACGCAATGGAGCAATGGCGTTGTGGGAAAACACGCCGTACGTCTCTTCAAGGATCTTCTTGAAGTCCGCATCCGGAATGCTCCCGGTGACGAACGGGCGCATCACCCGGAACGCCAGCTCGTGGTACGGCAGGCCGGCCCATGAGGCGATTTCTTCCTGGGTGAAGCGGGGCAGGTTTTCCGGCACGTACAGGCCGCCGTCAGTGGCGAGGCCCGCCAGCAGGACGTCTTCGAAATTCAGGGCCGGTGCCTGGCCGCGGGTGCTGATATAACGCATGGGGGCAAACCTTCGGTTTGGGCTCAAGCTTCAAGTGACAAGCTTCAAGTTAAAGCGGATCTGCTTCTGCTTGAAGCTTGCAGCTTGGCGCTTGCAGCTGAATTAATTCAAATGTTCGACGCGAATACGGACTACCGGCCCAACGACGCCCTGAAGCGCTTCCAGGGCCCGGATAGCATCGTTGATGTGCTGCTCGAGCACGCGGTGGGTCAGCAGGATCATCGGCACCTGGCCGTTTTGCTCCTCGACTTCCTTCTGCATGATCGATTCGATGTTGATGCCGCGCTCCGACAGGATGCTGGCCACCTGGGCCAGGACGCCCGGATGATCCTTGGCCTGGATCCGCAGGTAGTAGGCGCTTTCGCAGGCTTCGATCGGCAGGATCGGGTGGGCCGACAGCGAGTCCGGCTGGAAGGCCAGGTGCGGCACGCGGTTTTCCGGGTCGCTGGTCATGGCGCGAACCACGTCCACCAGGTCGGCGATCACCGACGAGGCAGTTGGCTCCATGCCGGCCCCGGCGCCGTAGAACAACGTCGAACCGGCGGCATCACCGTTGACCATCACTGCGTTCATCACGCCATTGACGTTGGCGATCAGACGATCCGCCGGGATCAGCGTCGGGTGCACGCGCAACTCGATACCGGTCGGAGTGCTGCGCGCCACGCCCAGGTGTTTGATGCGGTAGCCCAGGGCTTCGGCGTAGTTCACGTCAGCGGTGGTCAGCTGGGTGATGCCTTCGGTGTAGGCCTTGTCGAACTGCAGCGGGATACCAAAGGCGATGGATGCCAGGATGGTCAGCTTGTGGGCGGCGTCGATGCCTTCCACGTCGAACGTCGGGTCGGCTTCGGCGTAACCCAGAGCCTGGGCTTCGGCCAGCACGTCTTCGAAGGTACGGCCCTTCTCGCGCATTTCGGTAAGGATGAAGTTGCCGGTGCCGTTGATGATGCCGGCCACCCAGTTGATGCGGTTGGCGGACAGACCTTCGCGGATGGCCTTGATCACCGGGATACCACCAGCGACGGCGGCTTCGAACGCCACGATCACGCCCTTCTCGCGAGCCTTGGCGAAGATCTCGTTGCCGTGCACGGCGATCAGTGCCTTGTTGGCCGTGACCACGTGCTTGCCATTCTCGATGGCCTTGAGCACCAGCTCGCGGGCCACGGTGTAGCCGCCGACCAGCTCGATGACGATATCGATTTCAGGGTTGGTCGCTACGGCGAAGACATCGTTGGTAATCGCAATACCGGTCGTCTGGAACTGGGGTTTTGGCGAACGCGTGGCAATTTGCGCCACTTCAATCCCACGGCCTGCGCGGCGGGAAATTTCCTCTGCGTTACGCTGAAGTACGTTGAAGGTGCCGCCACCGACGGTCCCTAAACCACAGATGCCTACTTTGACCGGTTTCACTGCAGAACTCCCCATGAAACGGCCGACACTAGGTCGGCCGTGGAAAACAGCCGCACGACTGCGGCTTTCAATTAACCACCCGTCGACGGGTCGACAGGCTTTGATTCGATACGGGCTTACTTGGCACTCAGCGCCAGTTTGGCAACTTGCGGGGCCGGCTGGTAGCCCGGAATTACCTGGCCGTCAGCCAAAACGATGGCCGGTGTACCGTTGACGCCGATGGACTGCCCCAAGGCAAATTGCTTGGAAACCGGGTTGGCACATTTGGCCGCCTTGATTTCCTTGCCATCGACCATCTTGTCCATGGCCGCTTTCTTGTCGGCGGAGCACCACACGGCTTGCAGTTGCTCGTCACCTGGCGAACCCAGGCCCTGGCGCGGGAACGCGACGTAGCGTACTTCCACACCCAGTTTGTTCAGCGCCGGCACTTCGGCATGCAGCTTATGGCAGTACGGGCAGGTGGTGTCGGTAAACACGGTGATGTGGGTCTTGGTCTCGCCAATAGCCGGATAAACCACGGTTTCAGCGACCGGGATGCCATTGATCAGCTTGGAAACACCCAGCCGCTCGGCTTTCTCGGTCAGGTTGACCGGCTTGCCGTCCTTCAATTGGAACAGGTAGCCCTGGACGATGTACTGGCCGTCCGCACTGGCGTACAGCACGCGACTGCCCTTGAGCTTGACCTCGTACAGACCGGCCATGGGGCTCGCGCTGATGCTTTCGATCGGCGTGTCCAGTTGCAGGTTGGCCAGGCTCTTGCGGATGGTCTGCTCAGCCGCGTCATCGGCAAAGGCAAAGGTGGAAACCAACGCAATGGCTGCGGCGGCAATAATCTGGGTCAAGCGCATGGGAACTCCTGAAGGCAGATGCAGGGACGGAAGCAGTCGCACCGATGCGGAAACCCGGGCATGGGCCGTCCCCTTTGCTAACCGGCAAAGCCTACCACAGTTGGGCGCAAGGGCAGCCCGTGGCGGGCAAATTGGCCGTATTGAAGGGTATATTTTCAGCCGCGCGGGTGATGTTTGGCGTGCATGTCCTGCAAACGTGCGCGCGCTACGTGGGTATAGATCTGGGTGGTGGATAAATCACTGTGGCCCAGCAGCATCTGGACGACACGCAAATCTGCCCCGTGATTGAGCAAATGCGTGGCAAACGCATGACGCAACGTGTGTGGCGAGAGCGCTTTGCCGATCCCGGCCACCTTGGCCTGATGCTTGATTCGGTGCCAGAAGGTCTGGCGCGTCATCTGCTCGCCGCGCAGACTGGGAAACAGCACATCACTGGGTCGCCCACCGAGCAATTCGCTGCGGGCATCACGCATATAGCGCTCGACCCACACGATCGCCTCCTCCCCCATCGGCACCAGACGCTCCTTGCTACCCTTGCCCATCACACGCAACACGCCCTGACGCAGGTTGACCTGCTCCAGGGTCAGGCTGATCAACTCGGTCACCCGCAGGCCGCAGGCGTACAACACTTCCAGCATCGCGCGATCACGCTGGCCGATGGGCTCACTCAGGTCGGGAGCCGCAAGCAACGCCTCAACATCGGCTTCCGACAGGGATTTGGGCAGCGGCCTGCCAAGTTGTGGCATGTCGACTTGCAAAGTCGGATCGAGAGCGATCAGCTTTTCCCGCAGCAAGTAGCGGTAAAAACCCCGCACACCTGAGAGAAATCGCGCCGTGGAGCGTGGCTTGTAATTCTGCTCCAGACGCCAGGCCAGGTGATCGAGGATCAACTCGCGGCCTGCGTTGACCAGTTCGAGGTTTTTCTCTTGCAGCCAGCCATTGAACAACGCCAGGTCGCTGCGATAGGCCTGTCGCGTGTTGTCCGACAAGCCTTTCTCCAGCCACAGGGCGTCGAGGAAGCGGTCAATCAGGGGATGGTCGATGGCGGGCATAGGCACTCAGCAAAAAAGGTGGCATCGGGCAGATCCTATCCCGGACCTTAAATCACAGGCACAAAAAAGCAGCCCGTAGGCTGCTTTTTTCTGCATCGGAACGCTGGACTTAAGCCAGTTTTTCCTTGATGCGAGCTGCTTTACCGGACAGGTCACGCAGGTAGTACAGCTTGGCTTTACGTACGTCACCGCGACGCTTGACGGCCATGCTGTCGATTTGCGGGCTGTAGGTCTGGAAAGTACGCTCTACGCCAACACCGTTGGAGATTTTACGAACAGTGAAAGCACTGTTCACACCACGGTTACGCTTGGCGATTACCACGCCTTCGAACGCTTGCAGACGCGAACGGTCGCCTTCCTTCACTTTCACCTGAACGACGATGGTGTCGCCCGGGGCAAAGGTAGGGATCTCTTTGGTCATCTGCTCTGCTTCGAGTGCAAGGATGATTTTGTTAGTCATGCTGTGCTCCTAAGGTAAGTCAATGGACCTACCATCGATACGTTGTTAACTATCGTCCCGCGCGAGGATGTATTCCTCGAGCAGCTTCTTCTCTTCTCCAGAAAGCGAGCGGCTTTCCAGAAGATCGGCGCGTCGTTCATAGGTCCGACCAAGGGACTGCTGTAAACGCCAACGCCGGATGTGTGCGTGATTGCCACTTAGCAATACGTCGGGAACACGCTGATCCGCATACACCTCCGGACGGGTGTAGTGCGGGCAATCCAGCAAACCATCCGTGAAGGAATCTTCCTCCGCGGAGTCCGCATGCCCTAAAGCTCCAGGCAGCAGCCGTGTAACCGCATCTATCAGGACCATCGCCGGCAGCTCACCGCCAGACAGGACATAGTCCCCAATCGACCACTCTTCATCGACATGAGCATCAATAAAACGCTCGTCAATGCCTTCATAGCGACCGGCAATCAGGATCAATGCTTCCTCATTCGCCAGTTCGCGTACCGCCGCCTGTTTCAGCTGACGGCCTTGAGGGGACAGGTAAATAACCTTCGCCTTCTCCCCGGCGGCTGCCTTGGCCTGAACCAACGCGTCTTCCAGGGGCTTGATCTTCATCACCATGCCCGGACCACCGCCAAATGGGCGATCATCCACAGTGTGATGTCGATCCGTCGTGTAGTCTCGCGGGTTCCAACAGGTGAGCTGCAACAGCCCCTGTTTCACCGCCCGACTGGTGATGCCGTATTCGCTGATGGCGGAGAACATCTCGGGAAACAAACTGATCACTTCAATGCGCAAATTAGCCACGCTTAGAAGTCCGCGTCCCATTCCACCTTCATCTCGCCCGCTGCCAGGTCAACGGCCAACACGCATTGCTCCGTATAGGGCAACAGGCGTTCGCGATCATCCAGGCTGCCAGCGCAAGGCTTGACCACCATTACATCATTGGCGCCGGTTTCCAGAAGATGATCGATTTTCCCGAGCAATTGCCCGAGTTGATCAACAACCTTCAGACCTTCCAGCTGGTACCAGTAGTACTCGCCGTCGGTCAATTCAGGGAACAGGTTGCGCGGCACGCAGATCTCATAACCGGCCAGAAGACGAGCTTCATCACGATCATCGAGACCCTTGAGCTTTGCGACCAGGAACTTGTCGCTCCCGCGTCCACTGACCAGCTCGACCTGTTTCACACTACCTTCGCGCTTGAGCGTCCAGGTTTTGTACTGCAACAGGTTTTCAGTCGGATCCGTAAAGGAATACACCTTCACTTCGCCGCGAACGCCATGAACAGAGTAAATCTTGCCGATAACGATCAAATCATCAGCAACAGCCGGCGTCGCGTTCATATCGCTCAGGCCGCAGCCTTAGAAGCGTCCTTCAACAGCTGAGCAACACGCTCAGATGGTTGTGCACCAACGCTCAGCCAGTAGGCTACGCGCTCTTGGTTCACGGACAGACGAACTTCTTGACCACGAGCGATCGGGTTGAAGAAGCCAACTTGTTCCTTGTGAGAGCCGTCACGTGGGTTGCGGCTGTCAGTTACGGTCAAGTGGTAAAACGGGCGCTTTTTGGAGCCGCCAAGGGCAAGACGGATTGTTAGCATGTGAACATCGTTCCTGTAGTCGGTGCTGCAAATCTAAATGCACAGCGGGCATGGGTGCCCGAAAGGCCGCATATTCTAAGGAATATCCGGACTTTTGCAAATGCCTTTTTCTGGCGCCTATCGGCGTGCCATTCAGATCTGCTATAGGGCCGTCGGTTAAAACGGCGAGTCAGCGCCCGCCAATGGCGGGTTTGCTGGAGATCCCACATCCCTGTGGGTCGGAGCACAAGCGGGCTTGCGCTCGAATTCTTGTGGCCTGTTTCGTGGATAGCGCTCGATTTTGGCGAGTGGCTGTTGTTCTCAGGCAAGGCGCCGCGACGACTCATAGCTGGCTATGGGGAGGAGCGGCAACGCAGCATGAGGACAACAGACGCCGCCATAATTGAGCAGCTATCCTCGAAACAGGTCACTATATTTTGGGCATGCCGCCGCCGGGCAACATACCGCCCATGCCGCGCATCATCTTGGCCATGCCGCCCTTGGCGGAAAACTTCTTCATCATCTTCTGCATCTGCTTGTGCTGCTTGATCAAGCGACCGATGTCCTGCACCTGGGTACCGGAACCCAAGGCGATACGGCGCTTGCGCGAACCGCTGATCAGCTCCGGGTCACGGCGCTCGGCCGGGGTCATGGAGTTGATGATGGCTTCCATCTGCTTGAACTGCTTCTCTGCCGCACCCTGGGCGTTGCCCATTTGCGCCAGGTTCACACCACCGATATTCGGCAGCTTGTCCATCAGGCCGCCCAGACCACCCATGTTCTTCATTTGTTGCAGCTGGTCGCGGAAGTCTTCAAGGTCGAAGCCCTTGCCCTTCTTCAGCTTTTTGGCCAGTTTGTCAGCCTTGTCCTTGTCGAGCGTGGCTTCGGCCTGCTCGATCAAGCTGAGCACGTCACCCATGCCGAGGATGCGCGAGGCGATCCGTTCAGGATGGAACGGTTCGAGCGCTTCGCTCTTCTCGCCCATACCGATGAACTTGATCGGCTTGCCGGTAATGGCGCGCACCGACAATGCAGCACCGCCACGGGCATCGCCGTCGACCTTGGTCAGGATCACGCCGGTCAGCGGCAAGGCATCGCCAAACGCTTTCGCGGTGTTGGCGGCGTCCTGACCGGTCATGGCGTCGACCACGAACAGGGTTTCGACCGGGTTGATCGCGGCGTGCAGCGCCTTGATCTCGTGCATCATCTCGTCATCGATGTGCAGGCGACCGGCGGTGTCGACGATCACCACATCGATGAACTTGAGCCTGGCTTCCTTAATAGCAGCGGTGGCGATGTCCACCGGCTTCTGGCTGAGGTCGGACGGGAAGAACGTCACGCCGATGTCGTTGGCCAGTGTTTCGAGCTGCTTGATCGCCGCCGGGCGATAGACGTCGGCGGATACAACCATCACCGACTTCTTCTTGCGTTCTTTCAGCAGACGCGCAAGCTTGCCGGCGGTGGTGGTTTTACCCGCCCCCTGCAAACCCGCCATCAATACGACGGCCGGCGGTACGGCGCTGAGGTTCAAGTCTTCGTTGGCCGCGCCCATCAGGCTTTCGAGCTCGGCCTGAACGATCTTCACAAAGGCCTGGCCCGGCGTCAGGCTGCGGGACACCTCGGTGCCCACCGCGCGCTCTTTGACCGAGTTGACGAAGTCCTTCACCACCGGCAAGGCGACGTCGGCCTCCAGCAGCGCCATGCGCACTTCGCGCAGGGTGTCTTTGATATTGTCCTCGGTCAGCTTGGCCTTGCCGGTAACGTGGCGCAGCGTCTGCGAGAGACGGTCAGTCAAGTTTTCAAACATGCGCGATCCTTTCAGGCCCTAATCAGCGAAGTGCATTGGTAGACCGAGGTAATGGCGGCCCAGGCTGTAATCAATCGCTGTTAAAAACAGCGCTCGGCGAGCCTGCGGCATGGGCAGGTCGCGGATTATAGCGAAGACTGCCGCCGTGCACACCCGCTGTCTGGCCCGGGAGTCTTTCGTGGAACGCGGGGGTATGCCAAACTCAGCGCCTTTCGGGCTTGTCTATCAGGATTTATGGTCCCCTTGTCACCCAGTTTGCTACCCAGCCTCGCCGCCGCCATTTTGTATGCCGCTGCGACCCTCTACCAGGGCACTCGTCTGGCCAAAGGCGCCAAGGCGGACAAACGCCTGCTCGTGGGCCTTGGCGTGCTGGCCCTGCTGGCCCATGCAGCCAGCCTGTTCACCCACCTGCTGACACCGGTCGGCCTGGGCCTGGACTTTTTCAGCGCCGCCAGCCTGATCGCAGCGGCGGTCATCGCCCTCACGTTGCTGGCCTGCTACCGGATTCCTGTCGAGAACCTGCTGGTGCTGCTGTTCCCGCTGGGCATGCTGACGGTGCTGCTGGCACAGTTCGCCCCCACGGGCACCGTGCAGGTCATCGATGAAGAACCAGGCATCCTTGCCCACATCCTGCTGTCGATCCTCGCCTACGGCATGTTCACCATCGCAGTGTTTCAGGCCTTGCTCCTGCTGCTGCAGGACCACCAGCTCAAGCACAAGCACCCGTCCGGGCTGATCAAGAACTTCCCGCCCCTGCAAACCATGGAAAGCCTGTTGTTCGGCTTCCTCTGGGCCGGCTGGACGTTGCTGTCGCTGTCGCTGATTTCCGGCTGGCTGTTCGTCGAGAATCTCTTCGCCCAGCACCTGGTACACAAAACCTTGCTGGCGTGCCTGGCCTGGGTGGTGTTCAGCGTGCTGCTGTGGGGCCGCAACCGCCTGGGCTGGCGCGGGCACAAGGCGATCCGCTGGACCCTGGCCGGTTTCTGCCTGCTGATGCTGGCCTATTTCGGCAGCAAGCTGGTCCGCGAATACATCCTGCATATCTGACGGGCGGCGAACATGGACAACCTGCCCCTGGGGCCGATGCTCGCGGTAATTGCCCTGCTGGTGTTGTGGGCGGCGCTGTTCACCGCCATCGAAGCGGCCCAGCAGCACCTGCTGGCCCTGCGCCCCGGCACACGTCAGGGTGACAAGGCTGCCGCCCGCCTGAGCTTTCCGCGTAACAGCCTGATTCTGTGCAACACCCTGTGCCGCGGGGTGGTGGTGATTCTCTGCACCCTGCTGGCGATCTATGCCTGGGCGCAAAACGGCCCCTGGCTGGGCTGGCTGATTTCCTCCGCGATCCTGCTGGTCCTGGCCGATTACCTGCCCCGCACCCTGGCCACTCGCTACCCACAGGCGGTGTTGGGTTTTGGCAACGCGCTGCTGGGCGTCCCCCTGAAAATCCTGTACCCCTTCGCCTGGCTGCTCAATGGCGCCAGCCTGTTGTTGCTGCGCCCGTTCGCACGCAAGGCCGGGGTCGTGAAAAACAGCGACGAACCCCTGCCGGAACAGGGCGATGAACCCGAGCCTGAAGCCGACGACGGCCGCACCCCGGGCATGCCCGGCATCCACGCCCTGGACAACATCACGGTCAACGACATCCTGGTCCCTCGCAGTGAGGTGGACGGGATCAACCTGGATGACCCGGTCGAAGACATCATTGAACAGTTGCGCACGTCCCAGCGCACCCGCCTGCCGGTGTTTCACAGCGATATCAATCAGGTCGAAGCCGTGCTCAACACTCGGCAGATCCAACACCTGCTGCCCGATGCCAGCCTTACCAAGGAGGCTTTGCTCGCCGCCTGCCACGAGCCCTACTTCGTCCCGGAAAGCACACCCCTGCAACTGCAATTGCTGAACTTCCATAAACAGCAGCGCCGGCTGGGCATGGTGGTGGACGAATACGGCGAAGTGCTGGGCATCGTGACCCTGGAAGATATCCTCGAAGAAATCGTCGGTGAGTTCGAAAGCGAACAGAATGCGGACAACCCACATGTCGAAGCGCAGCCGGATGGCCGTTACATCATCGACGGCGCCGCCTCCCTGCGCGAACTGAACAAGAGCCTGGGTTGGCACCTGCCCAGCGACGGCCCGAAGACCCTCAACGGCCTGGTGACCGAAGCGCTGGAAACCATCCCCGATTGCGCGGTATGCCTGAAGATCGGTCGCTATCGCCTGGAGATCCTCGAGACCGAGGACAACCGCGTAAGCAAGGTGCTGCTCTGGCACACCAGCCACATACCTGCCGCGACATAAATTACCGCTCCAGGGTTGCATTTGCGCAACGCGAAGCCCAACAAAGGCTGCAGCCCGCAAGATGGATCCCATTTCTCGCTAAAATTCGCCGTTTTCCCCTCTTGTTGAATACTTAGCTCCCTTCCTATAATCCCTGCGGCTTACCCAAGCTTCGCCCGACCGCGTGCTACCCGCACTCCACGAGTCCCGGCACTGCTTTACCCTGCCTGACCGGCGTGCGCTCTTATCCCCGAGCCCTCCCCGTGCATTGCCCATGACCCATGGGTGTTCGGCCCCACAACCATTTCGCGTTCACACGCGCAACGACCGTCAGGGATTTCTCCATGAGCACCACCTACACCGAGGCCGCCGCCGCGCCGCCGAGCAATTCGACAAGTCGGGTTGCCACCGCGAGCATCATCGGCACCGCCATCGAGTTCTACGACTTCTATATCTACGCCACCGCCGCCGCTCTGGTGATCGGGCCGGTGTTCTTCCCGCAGACCTCGGGCACCGCGCAGATGCTGGCGTCGTTCCTGACCTTCGGGATCGCCTTTATCGCCCGACCGCTGGGTTCGGCGCTGTTCGGGCACTTTGGGGACCGTATCGGTCGCAAGTCGACCCTAGTGGCCTCGCTGCTGCTGATGGGCGTGTGCACCACCTTGATCGGCCTGCTGCCGGGCTATGACAGCATTGGCGCCTGGGCGCCGATCCTGTTGTGCGTGCTGCGTTTCGGCCAGGGCCTGGGCCTTGGCGGGGAATGGGGTGGTGCGGCGTTATTGGCCACCGAGAATGCACCCAAGGGCAAGCGCGCCTGGTTCGGCATGTTCCCCCAGTTGGGACCTTCCATCGGGTTCCTTGCGGCGAACGGTTTGTTCCTGATCCTGGCCATGGGCCTGAGTGACGAGCAATTTCGCAGTTGGGGTTGGCGCATTCCGTTCATCCTCAGCGCTGCACTGGTGATGGTCGGCCTGTATGCACGCTTGAAACTGCACGAAACGCCGGTGTTCGCCAATGCCGTGGCCAAACAAGCCCCGGTGAAAGTGCCGCTGGTAGAGCTGTTCAGCCAGCACTGGGTGCCGGTATTGCTGGGCGCCGCCTCAATGGTGGTGTGCTACGCCTTGTTCTACATCACCACTGCGTTTTCCCTGAGCTACGGCGTCTCGACACTGGGCTACAGCCGTGAAACCTTCCTGGGTCTGCTGTGTTTCGCCGTGCTGTTCATGGGCCTGGCCACGCCAATAGCCGCCTGGGCCAGTGACCGTTTCGGACGCAAACCGGTGCTGATCGTCGGCGCGATCCTCACCATTCTGTCGGGCTTTACCATGGAGCCGTTGCTGACCCATGGTTCGACCTGGACGGTGGCACTGTTCCTGGCGCTGGAGCTGTTCCTGATGGGCGTGACGTTCGCACCGATGGGCGCCATGCTGCCGGAACTGTTCCCGACCCGTGTGCGTTATACCGGTGCTTCGGCGGCGTATAACCTGGGCGGGATCGTGGGCGCCTCGGCGGCACCGTTCTTCGCGACCAAGCTGGTGGCGATGGGCGGCCTGAGTTATGTCGGCGGGTATGTGTCGGCGGCAGCGGTGCTCAGCCTGATCGCTGTGCTGTGCCTGAAAGAGACGCGGGACAATGATTTGAATCGCGTCGCCTGATAGACCGGCTCGCGAGCAAGTCGAATCGTCGCACCGCCGCTCCCACAGTTTGAATTGTGAATACCTTCAAATGTGGGAGCTGGCTTGCCTGCGAAGGGCGCGCCGCGGTTACAGCTCGACCACAACAGCCTTGGAAGCCCGCGTGGCCTTGGCCCGGGCCGCTTCGATCGACTCGTCGCGCGCCAGCGCCACACCCATCCGACGCTGGCCATTCACTTCCGGCTTGCCAAACAGGCGCAGCGCCGTATCAGGCTCGCTCAAGGCCGCGCCCAGGTTGGCGAATGCAGTCTGTGTCGACTGCCCTTCCACCAGAATCACCGCCGACGCCGAAGGCCCGAACTGACGGATCAGAGGAATCGGCAGGCCGAGAATCGCGCGCGCGTGCAAGGCAAACTGCGACAGGTCCTGGGAAATCAGGGTCACCAAGCCGGTGTCATGGGGACGCGGCGACACTTCGCTGAACCACACCTGGTCACCCTTGATGAACAACTCCACGCCAAACAGACCACGCCCACCCAGGGCTTCGGTCACGGCCTTGGCCACGCGCTCGGACTCGGCCAACGCGACCGGGCTCATGGCCTGCGGCTGCCAGGACTCCTGGTAGTCGCCCTTCTCCTGACGGTGACCGACAGGCGCACAGAACGTGGTGCCCCCCACGTGACGCACGGTCAGCAGGGTGATTTCGTAGTCAAAGTCGATGAAGCCTTCGATGATCACACGGCCCTTGCCGGCACGCCCGCCTTCCTGGGCGTAGTCCCAGGCTTTCTGCACGTCATCCGCGCTGCGCAGCAGGCTCTGGCCCTTGCCCGACGAACTCATCACCGGCTTGACCACGCACGGGAAGCCCAGGTCCTGGACAGCCTGGCTGTAGTCTTCGAAGGTGTCGGCGAAGTGGTACGGCGAGGTCGGCAGGTCCAGCTCTTCGGCGGCCAGGCGACGGATGCCTTCACGGTTCATGGTCAGCGAGGTGGCGCGCGCGGTCGGGATCACGGTGAAGCCTTCGGCCTCCAGTTCCACCAGGGTGGCAGTGGCGATGGCTTCGATTTCCGGCACGATGAAATGCGGCTTCTCGGCCTCGATCACCGCACGCAGGGCGGCGCCGTCGAGCATGTTGATCACATGGCTGCGATGGGCAACCTGCATGGCCGGTGCGTTCGCGTAGCGATCCACGGCAATCACTTCAACGCCCAGGCGCTGCAGTTCGATTACCACTTCCTTGCCCAGCTCACCGCAGCCACACAGCAAAACGCGGGTCGCGGTTGGCGACAATGGAGTTCCGATTCGGGTCATCTCAGGTCCTCAGGGGAGCGGATCATAGGGAGAAAGGCCGGCATTTTACATGAACCGCAAGAATTGGCCTCAGTTGGCGACAGCCCGTTTGCGCAGGCGCCAGGCCATGATCAGCCACACCACCGTCACCCCGGCGAACTTGGAGACCAGCGCCGTGCCCGCCACCGCGGGTGTCAGCGCACCGATGAGGCCAAAGAAGATAAAGGTGTCGAGGGGGATGCTCAGCGCCGAACTGATCCACAACCGGTCGTGCAACGGACGCTTGGTGATGCTGAACACCAGCCAGTCAATGCACTCGGACACCGCGAACGCCGTGGCGCTGGCCAGCGCAATGGCCGGATCGGACGTGACATACGACAGCACCAGCGCCGCCAGCATCGCGATGATCGCGCCGTGGCCGAAGCGGGTCTGCACCATGTCGCGCAGGATGAAAACCAGGCCGCCCCAGGCGGACCAGATGACATCCAGGTGTGGGGCGGTGGAGAAAGCGAAGTTGATCAGCACGACACTGCTGATGTAGGCGATCAGGAAGAGCATGAAGGGATGGACCTGTGGGTAATGCCACACAGGGTACTTCACATTTGGAAATATGTCGTCCGGGCGGGCCTCATCGCAGCGATGCGGCGGCCCGACAAGCCAGCTCCCACATTCGACCGCGTTTATCCTGTAGGAATGCGGTCAAATTGTGGGAGCGGGCTTGCCCGCGAAAGCGATCTATCAGGCGCCCGATTTCCCCGAAATCATCCACACCAACCCACTCGCCTTCGCCCGCTCATGGCACAACCCCAACACCACCCGGCGCTCGGTGTTGTCCATGCGGCTCCAGCGCGTGATCTCATCCACGGTGCGCTGGCAGCCGGTGCAAATGTCGTCGTCATCCAAGGCGCAAATGCTCACGCACGGCGAGGCGACGGGGCGTTCAGTCGGGTTCATTCTTGCTGCTCAACCAAGTCGCGCGCATACCGCTGCGCGTTATGCACATAGTGCGCGGCGCTCGCTTCCAGCATGCGTTTTTGCGCATCCGTCAGCTCACGCACCACTTTGCCCGGCGAGCCCATCACCAGCGAACCGTCAGGGATTTCCTTGCCTTCGCCGATCAGCGAATTGGCGCCGATGATGCAGTGCTTGCCGATCTTCGCGCCGTTGAGGATCACCGCGTTGATGCCAATCAAGCTGTAATCGTCGACGGTGCAGCCGTGCAGCATGGCGTTGTGGCCGATGGTCACGCCGGTGCCCAGGGTCAGCGGGTAGCCCATGTCGGTGTGCATCACGCTGCCGTCCTGCACGTTGCTGTTCTTGCCGATCAGGATCAATTCATTGTCACCACGCAACACCGCGTTGAACCAGACGTTGGCGCCCTCCTCCAGCTTGACCTTGCCCACCAGCGTGGCATTCGGCGCCACCCAGCTGTTCGGATGCGTCTCGACGCGGGCATCGCCCAGGCGATATTTCATGGTGTTTCCTCACGGCAGGCCATTTAGGTGATGGCTTAGATATTGATGAAGCTCTTGGGCGGCTGGTGCAGGCTGATGTTGGAATCGTCATAGAGCAGGTTGATCAGCTCGACGATCATGATCGCCGTCAGCCCCCAGATCTTGTATTCGCCAAAGCGATAACTGGGCACGTACCAACTGCGGCCCTGGTAGTCGATACGGTGGGTATGCTCGCGCGGATCCTGGCGGAAGAACTCCAGGGGGACGCTGAAAACGGCGGCGATTTCCGCATCGTTGGCCAGGTATTCCACATAGTCGGGGATAACGCCGACATAAGGCGTGACACGAATGCCGTGCTTGGAGATCAGCGGACTCAACGGACCGATGACCTCCACCAGGCCGGGGGGCAAGCCGACTTCTTCTTCGGCCTCGCGCAACGCCGTGAACACCAGGTCCGGGTCTTCGGGGTCGCGGCGCCCACCGGGAAAGGCCACTTCGCCGCCATGGGTCGACAGGCCGCTGGCACGCAGGGTCAGGATCAGCTCGGGTTCGTCACTGCGGGTGATCGGCACCAACACCGCCGCTTCCGGGAAACGATCGTCGGTTTCCAGCGTGCGTGGCGTATGATTGCGTACCCGGCGAAGTAGCTCGTCCAGCATGAGGCATCTCGATCTGTTGGCTACCCCGCATCATGCACCAAAGCGTGCGGGCGCCCAACCCCAAACACAACTTGCGGGCACGGCAGCCGCCACGCCAAGATAGGCGCAGTCCCCAGGAACCCCAGCATGAATTTCTGCAGCCAGTGCGGTAAACCGGTCACCCAACGCATTCCCGAAGGCGACGGTCGCCTGCGTTTTGTCTGTGACCATTGTCAGACCATTCACTACCAGAACCCCAACATCGTTGCCGGCACCTTGCCGTTATGGGGCGACAAGGTGCTGCTGTGCCGCCGCGCCATCGAGCCGCGCCTGGGCTACTGGACCCTGCCCGCCGGCTTCATGGAGAACGGTGAGACCGTGGAACAGGCGGCCGCCCGAGAAACCCTGGAAGAAGCCTGCGCCCGCGTGCGCAACCTGAATATCTACACCCTGATCGATGTACCGCACATCAACCAGGTGCATATCTTCTACCGCGCCGAACTGGTGGACCTGGATTTTGCCGCCGGCCCCGAAAGCCTTGAAGTGAAGCTGTTCGACGAGGCGGACATCCCTTGGTCCGAGCTGGCTTTCCGTACGGTCGGACGTACCCTAGAATACTTTTTCGCCGACCGTCGGCAGCAGGCGTACCCCGTACGCAGCGAAGCCGTTGCGCCCATGGGCAAGCCCACCCAATAAGAACCCGGCACACAGGGATACCGTTTTAATGCGTTGGTTGCTTGCTCTTATCTGTTTGTCGTTCGCTGCCCTGTCTTGCGCCTCCACGGTGGAAACCATCGGCGGCAGGCCCGTCGAGAAAATCCTGGTGCTCAAGTCCGCCCATCAGTTGCAACTGATCCACGACGGCAAACCGTTCAAGACCTACCGCATTTCCCTGGGCAAAAACCCCAAGGGCACCAAACTGATCGAAGGCGACCGCCGCACGCCCGAAGGCTTCTATTGGATCGACTGGCGCAAGACCAGCGACCGTTTCAACCTGGCCATGCACATTTCCTATCCCAATATCAGCGACGCTGCCCGTGCCCGCCGCGAAGGCGTAAAGCCCGGCAGCATGATCATGATCCACGGCACGCCGGACAGCGAAGACTACCCGGAGCAGTGGTTCCATACCCTGGACTGGACCGACGGCTGCATCGGCATGCGCAACGTGGACATGCGTGAAGTCTGGAACCTGGTCAAGGACGGCACCATGATCGAGATTCGTCCCTGATCACCGACCGTTGGTAAATTAATTCAAAAATATTTCCTGCCCTGCGCAGCGCCTGCCGGTGAATACCAGTTCACTGCGCGGGCTGCGTCGTGCTGCGCGCCAGAAAAGACCTCTCTAATACCACTTGATACCACTTGCCACTCCAGGGCCCTGAAACCCGCATTTGCACGGTTTTGGTTGCATTGACATGGTATTTAAGTGGTATTAATTTCCGGCCACTACCGGGCGACAACACTCCAATAACCGCATCGGAAACCATCACGATGAACCCTATCCTGGCCCTGCGCCCCGACGACAAACAGTCCACGCCGCTCTACCTGCAACTGGCCCGCAACCTGGAAGCGGCCATCCATGCCGGCGAGTGGAAATCCGAGCAGGCCCTGCCCTCGGAACGTGTACTCAGCGAGCAGTTGAACATCTCTCGAGTCACCGCGCGCAAGGCCCTGGAGGTCTTGTTCGCCCAAGGCCTGATCCGCCGCAGCCAAGGTTCCGGCACCTTCATCACGCCCCGTTTGGAACAACCGCTGTCACGCCTGTCGGGCTTCAGCGAGATGCTGCGCCTCAAGGGCTTTGTGCCCAGTTCGCAGTGGCTGGAACGCGACCTGACCCCGCCGACCCACGAAGAACTGATCCGCCTGGCTCTGTCGCCCACCGACAAAGTCGCGCGCCTCAAGCGTTTGCGCAAAGCCGATGACACGGTGATGGCGATTGAAACCACCACCATCCCGGCCTCGATCCTCCCCCAGCCCCAGGCATTGGGTAATTCGCTGTACGAATACCTGGAGAGCATCGGCAAGCCCATCGTCCGCGCCTTGCAGCATGTGCAGGCGATCAATGCGTCGGACGAGTTCGCCGCACTGGTGGGCATCGCGCCCGGCACCGCCATGCTGCTGATGTCCCGGGTCGGCTACACCGCCGACAACACGCCCATCGAAATCACCGACACCTACTGCCGCAACGACTACTACGACTTCGTCGCAGAGCTGCGCCGCTACGACTACTCCGCTGAACTGCGAATTTAGAGAACTGCCCATGTCCGAAGACAACATCCTCACGCCCCACGGCTGGATTCGCGGCCGCCTGGTGCATGAGCACGGCAAGGTGATCGCCATCGAAGGCACACCGTGCGACCCGGCCGACAATGACCTGCCCTATGTACTGCCCGGCTTTATCGACCTGCATGTGCACGGCGGTGGCGGCAAGGACATCATGGAAGGCAGCGAAGCCTTCGAGACCATCACCCGCACCCATGTGCGCTTCGGCACCACCTCGTTGCTGGCAACCACCATGACCGCGCCGGTGGAAGAAATCTCCAGCGTGCTGGGCCAGCTCGGCCGTTTCTGCGAACAGCGCCCCGCCGGCAGCGCCCGCGTACTCGGCGTGCACCTGGAAGGCCCCTACATCAACCCCGGCAAGCTCGGCGCCCAACCCAACTTCGCCCACACCGCGCTGATGGCCGAGGTGGAAGCCTACCTGCGCCTGGCGCCGATCCGGGTGATCACCATTGCCCCGGAAATCGCCGGGCACGAGGGCCTGATCCGCGCCCTGAGCCAACGCGGCGTGCGCATGCAGATCGGCCACACCCTGGGCAGCTACGAAGAAGGCGTCGCCGCACTCGCCGCCGGCGCCACCAGTTTCACCCACCTCTACAACGCCATGAGCCCGCTGCATCACCGCGAACCCGGCATCGTCGGCGCGGCCCTGGCCCATGCCCAATTCGCGGAGCTGATCCCGGACTTGCTGCACGTGCACCCCGGCGCCATGCGCGTGGCCTTGCGCTCGATCCCGTGCCTGTATTGCGTCACCGATTCCACCGCCGCCGCCGGCATGCCCGACGGCGAATACAAGCTGGGCAGCCACACCGTCACCAAATGCCTGGGCGGTGTGCGCCTGGCCGACGGCACCCTGGCCGGCAGCACGCTGACCATGGACCAGGCGCTGCGCAACCTGGTGAAGATCGGCCTGCCCCTCAGCGAAGCCTCGCAACGCCTGTCGCAATTCCCGGCGGATTACCTGGGCCTGGAAGAACGCGGCCGCCTGCAACCCGGCAGCTTTGCCGACTGCGTGCGCCTGGACCGCTCCCTGACACTCACCGACGTAATGGTCGAAGGAGAAACCATTGACTTCAAAAATGCTTGAAGAGGCCCTGGCCTCCGGCGACGCCGTCGCGGCACAACTGCAACGCCTGGACCCGCTGCTGGAAGAAATCGCCGGCCGCCTGCGCCGCCAACCGCCGCAAGTGGCGATGACCATCGCCCGGGGCAGTTCGGACCACGCCGCCAGCTACTTTGCCTATGTGGCCATGCAACACGTGGGCATTCCGGTGGCGTCGCTGCCGATGTCCGTGGTGACGCTGCTGCAAGCGCCATTGAAAGTCAGCGGTCAGGTTGCCTTCGGTTTCTCGCAATCGGGGCAAAGCCCGGACCTGGTCAACAGCCTGCGCCTGCTGCGCAAACGCGGGGCCTTGAGCATTTCGATGGTCAACGCCGAAGACTCGCCGCTGGAGGCCGCCTGCGAATTCCATGTGCCACTGTGCGCGGGGCCGGAACAAAGCGTCGCGGCCACCAAGAGCTTTATCGCCACCCTCAGCGCCAGCGCGCAGCTGATCGGCCACTGGAACCAGGAAGCCGAGTTGCTGCACGCCTGCCGCGCCCTCCCCGATGACCTGCGCGAAGCTGCGCGGCAGGATTGGAGCCCAGCCATCGACGCACTGCGCGACTGCCAGCGTTTGATGGTGATCGGCCGTGGCGCCGGCTTTGCCATTGCTCAGGAAGCCGCGCTCAAACTCAAGGAAACCTCGGCGATCCAGGCCGAAGCCTTCAGCAGCGCCGAAGTGCGCCACGGGCCGATGGCCTTGATCGACCACGACTACCCCTTGCTGGTGTTCGCCCCACGCGGCGCCGAGCAGGCCGGCCTGCTGAGCCTGGCCGCCGACATGCGCCAACGCGGCGCCCGTGTGTTGCTGGCGGCGCCGGACGATATCGCCGAACGCGACCTGACCCTGAACCGCGCCGAACACCCGACCCTGGACCCGATCCTGGCCATCCAGAGTTTCTATGTGATGGCCGCTGGCCTGGCGGTTGCCCGGGGCATGAACCCCGACCAGCCACGCCACCTGAGCAAAGTCACTCGCACTCACTGAGTCGATGACCACGTTTTCCTGATGAGTACCGTGCCCATGTCCAACAACAATAATGCAGTGACCCTCAGCGCCCCGTTAAGCGGACCGGTGCTGGCCCTGGGCGACGTTCCCGACGAAGTGTTCGCCAGTCACGCCATGGGCGACGGCATTGCCATCGACCCGCTGAACGATTGCCTGCATGCGCCCTGCGACGGCGTGATCATCCACGTCGCCCGCACCGGTCATGCCTTGACGATTCGGGCCGACAACGGCGCCGAACTGCTGATGCACGTGGGCATCGACACCGTGGAGCTCAATGGCGAAGGCTTCGCGCTGCTGGTCAAGGACGGCGCACGGGTCAGCAAGGGCCAGGCGCTGGTGCAATTTGACCTGGACCGCATTGCGCGCCAGTGCAAAAGCCTGGTCAGCCTGATCATTCTCACCAATGGCGAACGTTTTGATCTGCGTCCGGTGGCCGGGCTTGCGGTGAAGGTGGGTGAGCCGTTGCTGCAGGTGATGCCGCGCTCGGCAGCCACGGTTCAGACTGCGGTGGATAACGCGGTCACCGAGGCCGGCGCCGTTGTACAGATCACCCATCGCGGCGGTTTGCATGCGCGGCCTGCTGCCCTGGTCCGCAACGCGGCGCAGGGTTTCAGCAGCCAGACCACGCTGCACTTCGACGGTAAATCGGCAACCTGCGACAGCTTGATCGGCCTGATGGGCCTGGGCATTGGCGAAGGCGACGAGGTCAGAGTGACCTGTCGCGGCAAAGACGCCGAAGCGGCGTTACCGGCCGTGGTTGCCGCCTTGTCAGCCACGATCAAGGAAGAACACCACGCCCCCGTGGCCGTTGCCCCACGCCGGGTCAACACCGAAGCCGACGTGCTGCAAGGCGTCTGCGCCGCACCGGGGCTGGTCTGCGGGCCGCTGCTGCGCCTTACCGGCATCGAGCTGCCGGAAGACACCGGCAACCACGCCGCCGATGAACAACTGCAACGCCTGGACGCCGCCCTGGAACAGGTACGTGGTGAAATCCGCAGCACCTTGAAACAGGCACAGCAACGCAAGGCTGTGGAAGAAGAAGATATCTTCGCCGCCCACCTCGCCCTGCTGGACGACCCCGCCCTGCTGGACGCCGCGACCGGTGCCATCGAACACGGCAGCGCCGCCACGCACGCCTGGCGCGACGCCATCCAGGCACAGTGCGCCGTGTTGCAAGCCCTCGGCAAACCGCTGTTCGCCGAGCGTTCCAATGACCTGCGCGACCTGCAACAACGTGTGCTGCGTGCCTTGCTGGGCGAGGCCTGGCACTTCGAGCTGCCCGCTGGCGCTATCGTCAGCGCCCACGAACTGACCCCTTCCGACCTGCTGCAACTGAGCGCGCAACAGGCTGCCGGCATCTGCATGGCCGAAGGCGGCGCGACCTCCCACGTGGCGATCCTGGCACGGGGCAAAGGCTTGCCCTGTGTGGTCGCATTGGGTAGCGAAGTGCTGGAGGTGCCCCAAGGCCAGCGCGTGGTGCTCGACGCCGCCAATGGCCGTCTGGAACTGGCCCCCAGCGCAGCGCGTCACGCCGAAGTGCACCAGATTCGCGACGCGCAGAAACAGCGACGCCAGCAGCAACAGGTCCAGGCCCGGCAACCGGCGCAGACCACCGACGGATTGCTCGTCGAAGTCGCCGCCAACGTCGCTTCCAGCGCCGAAGCCCAAGTGGCGTTTGAAAACGGCGCCGATGGCGTCGGCCTGCTACGCACCGAATTCCTCTTCGTCGACCGCCGCACCGCGCCGGATGAACAGGAACAGCGCCAGGCCTACCAGGCCGTGCTGGATGCCATGGGCGACAAGTCGGTGATCATTCGCACCATCGATGTGGGCGGCGACAAACAGCTCGACTATCTGCCACTGCCGGTCGAGGCCAACCCGGTGTTGGGCCTGCGCGGCATTCGCATGGCGCACGTGCGTCCGGAACTGCTCGACCAGCAACTACGCGCGCTGCTGCAAGTGAGCCCGCTGGAACGCTGCCGCATCCTGCTGCCCATGGTCAGCGAAGTGGATGAACTGCTGCAGATCCGCCAACGCCTGGATGAACTGTGCGCCGAGCTGGAACTGACCCAGCGTCCCGAGCTGGGGGTGATGATCGAGGTACCCGCCGCCGCGCTGATGGCCGAGCAACTGGCCAGGCATGCGGACTTTTTGTCCATCGGCACCAACGACCTGTCCCAGTACACCCTGGCCATGGACCGCGACCACGCCGGCCTCGCCGCCCGCGTCGATGCACTGCACCCGGCGTTGTTGCGGCTGATCGCCCAGACCTGTGCCGGCGCGGCTAAACACGGACGCTGGGTTGGCGTGTGCGGCGCCCTCGCCTCCGACCCGCTGGCCACGCCGGTATTGGTGGGCCTGGGGGTCAGCGAGCTGTCGGTGAGCCCGCCGCAGATCGGAGAAATCAAGGACCGCGTCCGCCACCTGGACGCGGCGCAATGCCGGCAAATCAGCCAAGGCTTGCTCGACCTGAGCAGCGCCAAGGCCGTTCGCCAAGCCTGTCAACACCACTGGCCGCTGAGCTGACAACAACAAGAAAAGGGAGACTCGCCATGTACCAACATTTCATCGAAGGCCTGCAACGCCTGGGCCGTGCACTGATGCTGCCGATCGCGATCCTGCCGATCGCCGGCCTTCTGCTGCGCCTGGGTGATACGGATCTTTTGAACATCGCCGTGATGCACGACGCCGGGCAAGCGATCTTCGCCAACCTGGCGCTGATCTTCGCCATCGGCATTGCCGTGGGATTCGCCCGCGACAATAACGGCACCGCCGGCCTGGCCGGGGCGATTGGTTACCTGGTGATGATCTCCACCCTCAAGGTGATGGACTCGACCATCAACATGGGCATGCTCGCCGGGATCGCCAGCGGTTTGATGGCCGGCGCGCTGTACAACCGTTTCAAGGACATCAAGCTGCCGGAATACCTGGCGTTCTTCGGCGGGCGACGCTTTGTGCCGATCGTCACCGGTTTTTCGGCGGTCGCCCTGGGCGTGATCTTCGGCCTGATCTGGCCGCCGATCCAGCATGGCATCAACAGCTTCGGCGTGCTGCTGATGGAAAGCGGCAGCCTGGGCGCGTTCGTGTTCGGCGTGTTCAACCGCTTGCTGATCGTCACCGGCTTGCACCACATCCTCAACAACATGGCGTGGTTCGTATTTGGCAGCTTTACCGACCCGGTGACCGGCGCGGTCGTGACCGGCGACCTGACCCGCTACTTCGCCGGTGACCCGCAAGGCGGCCAGTTCATGACCGGCATGTTCCCGGTGATGCTGTTCGGCCTGCCCGCAGCGTGCCTGGCGATGTACCGCAATGCATTGCCGGAGCGCCGTAAAGTGATGGGCGGGATTTTCCTGTCCATGGCGTTGACCTCGTTCCTGACCGGGGTGACCGAGCCGATCGAGTTTGCGTTCATGTTCCTCGCGCCGTTCCTGTACCTGATCCACGCGGTGTTGACCGGCTTGTCGATGGCCGTGACCAACCTGCTGAATATCCACCTGGGCTTTACCTTCTCCGGCGGTTTTATCGACATGGTGCTGGGTTGGGGCAAGTCCACCAACGGCTGGCTGGTGTTCCCGGTGGGCTTGGCGTACGCGGTGGTCTACTACAGCGTGTTCAACTACTGCATTCGGCGCTTCAACTTGAAGACGCCAGGCCGTGAAGACATACAGGTGGTGCAGGCTGAGGTGATGTCGGATAACCAGCGCGCCACGGCCTACATCCAGGCCCTGGGTGGTGCGGCGAACTTGCTGAGCGTCGGTGCCTGCACCACGCGCCTGCGGTTGGACATGGTGGATCGCAACAAAGCCGTGGATGCCGAACTGAAAGCGCTGGGCGCCATGGCGGTCGTACGGCCCGGGAATGGCGGGAGCTTGCAGGTGGTGGTCGGGCCGATGGCCGATAGCATTGCCGATGAGATTCGCTTGGCAATGCCTTCGTTTGCAGCCAGTGCGCCTGTCGCAGTTCCGCCTGTGGATAAGCCGGTGGCGGTAAATGTGCAGGAGGCCGAGAAATGGCTGAATGCGCTGGGAGGCCGGGAAAATGTGCGGCAGTTGGAAGCCGTGGCGATGACGCGGTTGCGGGTGGAATTGGGGGATGATTCGGTGTTGTCGGAAGCGGACCTGACCGCACTGGGTTGCCAAGGGGTCAGCCAGATGGAAAGCGGCGTTTGGCACCTGTTGATCGGTGACAAGGCGTCAGGGTTGAGCGATGCGTTGGAGCGGTTGGTCAGCGGTCGCCAGGTTGGGGCCGGGGCCTGATTATTCTTTGCCTGAACAGGCCTCATCGCGGGCAAGCCCGGCTCCCACATTTTTTATCTGTGAATGCATTCAACATGTGGGAGCGGGCTTGCTCGCGAATAGGCCCTCACAGGCAACAAAAAACCCGCTGACCAAACTGGCCCAGCGGGTTTCCTGTTTTCACAGCCGTCGAATCAAAAGTCCGCCAACTGCCACACCTCATACGCCGGTGTCTCGTACGGGTGACTGAGTTTGAGCGCAGCCACAACAGCCACGATCAACTCATCCGCCACCACCAACTCCACCTTCCACTCTTCAACCACTTCAACCTGGCCCACCTGCCCGAGAAACGGCTGGCTGCCGTCCATCGCGCGGAATTGGCCCTGGCCCAGCACTTGCCAGGCGCAGCTGTCGTAATTGCCGATGCGCCCGCCGCCAGCAGCGAAGACGGCGGTTTTCACCGTCTCCACATGGCTGTCGGGTACGAAGAAGGCGAGCTTGTACACCGTCTTAGTTCACCCACACGCGGGCGTTGCGGAACATGCGCATCCAGGCGCCGTCTTCGTTCCACTCTTCCGGACGCCACGAGTTCTGTACGGCGCGGAATACGCGCTCCGGGTGCGGCATCATGATGGTGACGCGACCGTCGCGGCTGGTGAGGCCGGTGATCCCGCGCGGCGAGCCGTTCGGGTTGGCCGGGTAGGTCTCGGTGACCTTGCCGTGGTTGTCGACGAAACGCATGGCCACGCAGCCGGACAGGTCGGCTTCCAGCAACGCTTCTTCGCTTTCGAACTCGGCATGGCCTTCACCGTGGGCGATGGCGATCGGCATGCGCGAACCGGCCATGCCTTGCAGGAAGATCGAGTTGGACTCCTGCACCTGCACCATGGCGACTCGGGCTTCGAACTGCTCGGACCGGTTGCGCACGAAGTGCGGCCAGAACTCGCTGCCCGGGATCAGCTCGTGAAGGTTGGACATCATCTGGCAACCGTTGCACACACCCAGGGTGAAGCTGTCGTTGCGCTCGAAGAAGCCCTGGAACGCGTCGCGGGCACGGCTGTTGAACAGGGCCGATTTGGCCCAGCCTTCACCGGCACCCAGCACGTCGCCGTAGGAGAAACCACCACAGGCCACCAGGCCTTTGAATTCGTTGAGGTCAACGCGACCGGCGAGGATGTCGCTCATGTGCACGTCAATCGCATTAAAGCCGGCACGGTCGAACGCCGCCGCCATTTCCACCTGGCCGTTGACGCCCTGCTCACGCAGCACGGCAACCTGTGGGCGAATGCCTTTCTTGATGTAAGGCGCGGCGATGTCCTGGTTGACGTCGAAGCTGAGCTTGGTGCTCAGGCCCGGGTTGTCTTCCTCCAGGATCACGTCGAACTCCTGCTCGGCGCAGTCGGCGTTGTCACGCAGGCGCTGGATCTGGTAGCTGGTCTCGGCCCACTGGCGTTGCAGCAGACGGCGCTGGCCTTCGAACACGGTGTCGCCGTTGAACACGATGTTGATTTCACCGTTGTTGATCGGCTGGCCGATCACCGCTACGCAGTCACCCAGGCCAGCGGCGCTGAATTGTGCGAGCACATCCGGGGTGGCGTCCTGGCGAACCTGAATCACCGCGCCCAGTTCTTCGTTGAACAGAATGCCGTTGATCTCGGCAGCATCCTCGGCAACGCTGTCGAGCACGATGTTCAGGCCGCAGTGACCGGCGAAGGCCATTTCGACCACGCTGGTCAGCAGACCACCGTCGGAACGGTCGTGGTAAGCCAGCAAATGGCCGTCGGCATTGAGGCCCTGGATCACGGCGAAGAAGGCTTTCAGGTCTTCGGCGTCATCGACGTCCGGCGCTTGCTTGCCGAGCTTGCCATGGGTTTGCGCCAGGATGGACGCGCCCATGCGGTTCTGGCCACGGCCCAGGTCGATCAGGATCAGATCGGTGGTGCCCTTGTCCATGCGCAGTTGCGGGGTGAGGGTCTGGCGGATGTCGGTGACCGGTGCGAAACCGGTGACGATCAGCGACAGCGGCGAGGTGACGTTCTTGTCCGAACCGTCTTCTTTCCAGCGGGTGGCCATGGACATGGAGTCCTTGCCCACGGGGATGGTCAGGCCCAGCTCAGGGCACAGTTCCATGCCGACCGCTTTCACGGTGTCGTACAGACGGGCGTCTTCACCCGGGTGACCGGCGGCGGACATCCAGTTGGCCGACAGTTTGATGTCGGACAGTTTGCCAATGCGCGATGCGGCCAGGTTGGTGAGGGTTTCACCGATGGCCATGCGGCCCGACGCCGGAGCGTCCAGCAGAGCCAGCGGCGTACGCTCGCCCATGGCCATGGCTTCACCGGTGTACACATCGAAGCTGGTGGCGGTGACGGCGACGTCGGCCACCGGTACTTGCCATGGCCCCACCATTTGGTCACGGGCCACCAGGCCGGTGATGGTGCGGTCGCCGATGGTGATCAGGAAGCTTTTGCTCGCCACGGCCGGGTGGTGCAGCACGCGCTCGATGCTGTCGGCCAGTTCCAGCTGGCTTGGGTCGAAATCATCACCCAGCTCGGCTTCACGCTTGGCCGAACGGTGCATGCGCGGTGCCTTGCCCAGCAGCACTTCCAGCGGCATGTCCACCGGGCTGTTGCCGAAGTGGCTGTCCGTGACCGTCAGTTGTGGCTCGGCAGTGGCTTCGCCGACCACGGCGAACGGGCAGCGCTCGCGTTCGCAGATGGCCTGGAAGCGTGCGAAGTCTTCAGGGCCCACGGCCAGAACGTAGCGTTCCTGGGATTCGTTGCTCCAGATTTCGTGCGGGGCCATGCCCGGCTCGTCGTTTGGAATGTTGCGCAGTTCGAAACGGCCACCGCGGTCGCCATCGTTGACCAGTTCCGGGAAGGCGTTGGACAGGCCACCAGCGCCGACGTCGTGGATAAAGCTGATCGGGTTCTTGTCACCCAGTTGCCAGCAACGGTCGATGACTTCCTGGCAGCGACGCTCCATTTCCGGGTTTTCGCGCTGTACGGAAGCGAAGTCCAGGTCCGCCGAGCTGGTGCCGGTGGCCATGGAGGAAGCCGCGCCGCCGCCCAGACCGATCAACATCGCCGGGCCGCCGAGCACGATCAGCTTGGAACCGACCACGATCTCGCCTTTCTTGACGTGTTCTTCACGGATGTTGCCCATGCCGCCGGCCAGCATGATCGGCTTGTGGTAGCCGCGCACTTCATCGCCACGGGGGGTGGTGATGGACTGTTCGAAGGTACGGAAATAGCCGGTGAGGGCCGGACGCCCGAATTCGTTGTTGAACGCGGCGCCGCCCAGCGGGCCTTCGATCATGATGTCCAGCGCAGTCACGATGCGCTCGGGCTTGCCGTACGGCACTTCCCAAGGCTGTTCGAAGCCCGGGATCTGCAGGTTGGACACGGTGAAACCGGTGAGGCCCGCCTTTGGCTTGGCGCCACGGCCGGTGGCACCTTCGTCACGGATTTCGCCGCCGGAACCGGTGGCGGCGCCCGGGAACGGAGCAATCGCGGTCGGGTGGTTGTGGGTCTCGACCTTCATCAGGATGTGCACCGGCTCCTGCACCGCGCCGTACTGGCGGGTTTCGGGGTCCGGGAAGAAACGACCGGCGACGTTGCCGACGATCACCGAGGCGTTGTCTTTATAAGCCGACAGAACACCTTCGCTGTGCATCACGTAGGTGTTCTTGATCATGCCGAACAGGCTTTTTTCCTGGCTTTCGCCGTCGATGTCCCAGCTGGCGTTGAAGATCTTGTGACGGCAGTGCTCGGAGTTGGCCTGGGCGAACATCATCAGTTCGATGTCGTGCGGGTTGCGCTTGAGGCCGTTGAAAGCGTTGACCAGGTAGTCGATCTCGTCTTCGGCTAGGGCCAGGCCCAGTTCGGTGTTGGCCTTCTCGAGGGCGGCGCGGCCACCGCCCAGCACGTCGATGGCGGTGAGCGGCTTGGGTTCGGCATGGCTGAACAGGCCGGCAGCCTGTTCCAGCTGGCCGACGATGATCTGGGTCATGCGGTCATGCAGGCTGCTGGCGATCAGCTCGGCCTCGGCTTCGCTGAACTGGCCAGCGACATAGAAGGCGATACCGCGCTCCAGACGCTGGATTTTTTCCAGGCCGCAGTTACGGGCGATGTCGCTGGCCTTGCTCGACCAGGGCGAGATGGTGCCGAACCGCGGCAGAACCAGAAACAGCCGGCCAGTCGGCTCTTGAACAGGAACGCTGGGACCGTACTTCAGAAGGCGTGCCAGCACTTGCTGCTCATCAGCGGTCAATGCGCCGGTAACGTCGGCGAAGTGAGCAAATTCAGCGTACAGGCCTGTAACAGCTGGAACCTTCTGGCTCAGTTGCTCAAGGAGTTTGCTGTGGCGAAAGGCAGAAAGGGCAGGAGCGCCGCGCAGGATCAACATCTTCGGGACAGCCTCGGGAAGGGGGTGTGCTTTGAGGCCGTGCATTCTAGCGTAAACCGCCGCCAACGGCACCCGAAACGGCACCGCTGGCCGTCGCCGGACGTCAGTTGGCCGGATTACACCGCTGGCGGAGGGCCATCCGGGGTATTCCGGGCAGTTATTTTAACCGTCACAATCGCTCGCCAAGCCCCGTTTCTGCGGGCTGCAGCACAGTTTTGGCGGCGCTAGCAGACAAGTCCCACGCTGTCGAGATATGGCGCCGTGGGCCGTTTGCGTATACTGCGCAGATGTTCTCCCCAACTGCTTTGCGCCCGCGGTGCGCCAAATGGCTCATCGCTACCGGACTCTTCCTGATGCTCAGCGCCTGTGTTGATAAACCCAGCACGCTCGAGCGAATCAAGGAGGATGGCGTGTTGCGGGTGATTACCCGGAACAGTCCGGCCACGTATTTCCAGGACCGCAACGGTGAAACCGGCTTCGAGTACGAACTGGTCAAACGGTTTGCCGACGACCTGGGCGTCAAGCTGGAAATCGAGACAGCCGACAACCTCGACGACCTGTTCGGCCAACTGGGCAAGCCCAACGGCCCGGTCCTCGCCGCCGCCGGCCTGGTCAGCAGTGAACAGCGCCAGCAGCAGGTACGCTTCTCCCATCCATACCTGGAAGTGACACCGCAGATCATCTATCGCAACGGTCAGTCCCGTCCGACGAACGCGGCGGACCTGGTGGGCAAGAAGATCATGGTGCTCAAAGGCAGCACCCACGCCGAGCAACTGGCGGCGCTTAAAAAGCAGAATCCTGCGATCGAATACGAAGAATCCGACGCCGTTGAGGTGGTCGACCTGCTGCGCATGGTCGACGAAGGCCAGATCGACCTGACCCTGGTGGACTCCAACGAAGTGGCGATGAACCAGGTCTACTTCGCCAACGTGCGCGTGGCGTTCGACCTGGGCAACGCCAGCAACCAGAGTTGGGCCGTGGCCGCCGGCGAAGACAACAGCCTGCTCAACGAGATCAACAGCTACCTGGACAAGGTCGAGAAGAACGGCACCCTGCAGCGTCTGAAGGACCGTTATTACGGACACGTCGATGTCCTAGGCTACGTGGGCGCCTACACCTTCGCCCAGCACCTGCAGCAGCGTTTGCCCAAATACGAGAAACACTTTCGGGCCTATGCCAAGGAAGAAAAGGTCGACTGGCGCCTGCTCGCCGCCATCGGTTACCAGGAATCCCTGTGGCAACCGGCGGTCACCTCCAAGACCGGCGTGCGCGGCCTGATGATGCTGACCCAGAACACCGCCCAGGCCATGGGCGTGTCCAACCGACTGGACGCCAGGCAAAGCATCATGGGCGGCGCCAAGTACCTGGCCAAGATCAAGGATGAACTGGACGACAGCATCGCCGAACCGGATCGCACCTGGTTCGCCCTCGCCGCCTACAACGTCGGCACCGGCCACCTGGATGACGCGCGCACCCTGGCCAAGCGCGAGGGCCTGAACCCGAACAAGTGGCTCGACGTGAAGAAGATGCTCCCGCGCCTGTCGCAGAAGCAGTGGTACAGCAAGACCCGCTACGGCTACGCCCGGGGCGGCGAGCCGGTGCACTTCGTGGCGAACATCCGGCGCTACTACGACATCCTGACCTGGGTGACCCAGCCGCAGTTGGAAGGCAACCAGGTGGTCGAGGGCAACTTGCATGTACCGGGTGTGGACAAGACCAAGCCCCCGGAAGACAACCCGCAGCTTTAAAAGCAGGAACACAGCCCAGTGAGCGGGCCTGTGTGGTGAGCGGGCTTGCCCCTGATCCACCCCCTGCATGGACACCACAAAACAAATGTGGGAGCGGGCTTGCCCGCGAATGCGGAGTGTCAGCCACTGAATG